>NZ_JBZQJF010000114.1:0-2934 GCF_059905295.1 Mangrovibacterium sp. | reverse complement strand
GTGTGATGAATGGTTTTGAAGTTTTTGCCTGAGAGCTCAAACTGTCCACCCGGTTCCAGCGTGATGGAAGCACCGTTTTGTTGTACACCAATCAGAAACTCTTTTTCCATGATCGGACTCCAGCCTTCATTGACGAAATGCTGAAGGATGGTTTTAATTCCAACTTCAGAATTGTATGGGAGACGTTTAAAATCGCCGAGCCGATAGAGAAATTTCTCATGTTCGGTACCGATTCCCCAATTTTCGAACGGGGTATTTCCTTGCTGAAAATATTCAATCAGCTGGGACTTGTGGGTAATTATTGTTGCTTTTTCTGTTGCCGTCATGAAGAAGGAGTTTCAAGATTTAAATTTTCCCAATTGGACTTTGAATATCTATTGTTTGGCTTTTAAAATGCTGTCGAGTACGTATTTTTCCACCTGTCGGTTTTTACCGATATAAGGGAAATCGTGCATGGATAACATAGCCGGTGCATTGAGCTCAACAACGATGTAATGGTCCGTAGAAGGCTCGGCTTCCCGGTCGTCAATGATGATGTCGATTCCCGCAATATGCAAGTTGGCTGATTTGGCTGCTTGTTCGGCTACTTTTTGATAGAATTCCGGCATCTCGTCGGTTACGTCAATGCTGTCACCACCGGTACTTAAGTTTGAGTTCTTTCGCAAATACACTTTTTCACCGACAGGCAAAATCGAACTTAACTCCAGATCCTGCGCTTTGAGGTGGCGTTTCACCTCATCGTCAACCTGAATCTGCAGCAACGGATGGCGATAATCAGATCCGCGGTCTTTATTTTTAAGTTCGATCAGTTCTTGTATCGAATGCTTGCCGTCGCCTGTAATATTGGCAGGTTCTCGAAAAGCAATGGCCCGCACAATGCCGTCGATTACCAGGAAGCGATATTCCTGCCCTGCAAAAAATTCTTCAACAATCACGCGCTTGGAGTGGATGAAGGCTTTTTCGATTGCCGCCTGTAGCTCTTCATAAGACTGAATGTTAGTACTCACTGCAATGCCATGGTCGGTATCAGCTGGTTTCACCACTGCCGGGAAGCTGATCGTTTGCAAGGACGCCGGATCGTATCCCTCCTTCAAAAGTAATCCCTTTGCCTGACGAATTCCGGCACGCTTTAGAAACTGCCTGGTCATCCATTTATCATTCGAAATCCAATAGGCAATCAGGCTGTTGGCATCCGAAATGGTACCTTCATGGATGATGTATTCTTTCCCTTCATACTGAACAGCAATCAAATTGTTGCTTTCGTCAATAATCTCGAGTGGAAGATTTCTGCGTAAAATCTCGGCAATAATAATCTGGGTGGTTGCTTCAAATTGCTCGTAACCGGAAAGCGGTTGAAAGTTATAGTTGCTTTTCTCCATTGTCTGTTTTCTTTGGCCGGTCAAAGTTATAAATAATGAACGGACTGAATTTACATTTGCCGGGACCGACCGTTTCGCTAATAAACAGTTAATGGAAAGAAAAGATTAGTCTGTTTTTTTTAGGGTGACATAATCGTCTAGGCACTGTTTCTTGTCAGGTTTCGCTGGCACCAGATTAGGCCTTTATCTGTTAGGTTAAGCCTCTTGTCAAGATCGAAATAGTAGAAAGTAACATCGTCGTCGAGGCGGGTCAGGCCGTCACCTTCCTCCAGATCGTGGCGTCGCGGCGACATGGTAATCGTGATGTAGCCCATTTGCGCCAGTTGTTTTTTTGAGTATTGTATTTCTGATCCTTTGTAGTCGTGCAGGCGCTCCCGACCATCAAGGTCGGTGAGTTGCAGCATTCGCTGTAGTGTTCGTTCGATCGGATGACCATTATTGTAAAGGATATCTAAAACCTCCTGCTGTACGCGATTTAATTGTTCCATGATTCCCGAATTTTAAAGTTAGTACTAATAGTGGTTTGGAAAGGCTTATCAAATTATACTCAATTCAAACGGAAGAGGTTTGAAAATTCGGGTTTAATTCAGGGGCAGTTCATTTGAGATTATCTTATTCCTGCTGATTTGCTGAGTGGATTCGATGTGTATTGGTCTATTGATAATAATTTTTAAAGATCGTAACTTGTAGTTCAATACATACAGTAAATTCTGCTGAACTTGCTAGCATTTGTTTTTTGAGTAGACCGAAAGATCTTGTTGCATTGACCTGATGTTTCGTATTCAATGCATTATTAACGAAATTTATTATTACAAGAAGTAGTGAAACTCAGAACTTCAAAAAAACTCCGGATGACAATGATGAAAAAACCTCTAGCCTTGACCGTGTTTGTTTTTTGCGGATTTATAGCCTTTGCACAACAAGATACCCTGATTGCTAAGAACGGTGATGTTATTATTGGAGAGGTGCAGTCTCTCAGCCGTAATGTCATCGCTTTTGATACGGATTATGCGGACTCTGACTTTAAGATTGAGTGGGGAGGAGTTAAGGGATTATCCACTTCGACGATATTGATCATTTTAACAACGAATGGCAAAAAACATATTGGGAAAGTCAAATATGATGACCAGGAAAACAGGACCGTAAAGGTCCTTGAGAAGGACACGGCAGTGGTTCTAAAGCTGGACGATGTTGTTAAAATAAGCACCTTGAATACCAAATTTAAGGACCGGCTTTATATTTCCATCGATGCCGGGTATTCCTTTACCAAAGCCAATCAATTATCTCAAATTTCGACTACCGGCCGGGTTAAGTATACAGAGGATAGCTGGAGCCTGGAAAGTGGTGTTAATAGTGTTATTACAAAACAAAACAAGGTGTCAACGACCAAGCGAAATGAAGCCAATATTGATTTTACCCGAGATCTTTGGGGTAATACTTACGGCTTTGCTGGTATGGAGTTTTTATCAAGTACAGAACAAAACCTGGATTTGCGTACAACCTCAAAACTGGGAGTTGGCTACTACTTTATTCGGAAAAACGGCTTGTCGTTCGC
>NZ_JBZQJF010000113.1:0-11211 GCF_059905295.1 Mangrovibacterium sp. | reverse complement strand
GCGCTAAACTGAATTGTGGTTTCAACCAGCCAATTACAAAGGAAACTTATTTGCAGAAGCTGGAAAACAAAGAAATCATGACGTGCTGAACTTTGTCGAGGTTGATCCGAGTGATGTTTTCTTTATGCCGGCGGGCCGTGTTCACGCTATTGGCAAAGGCATTATGGTTGCTGAAATTCAGCAAACATCCGACGTTACCTACCGTATTTACGATTACGATCGTGTTGATGCTAACGGTAAAGGACGTGAGCTGCACACCGAGTTAGCTTTGGACGCCATCGACTTCACCTATCACGAAAGCTACAAAACAGAGTACAAGGCAGAAAAAAACGAGCGCACCGAAGTTGTAAAATGTGACTACTTCAATACCGGCATCCTTGAGTTTGACGCCCCTATTGAAAAAGATATTTATGGCTTAGACTCATTCGTTATTTACATTTGTGTTGAAGGTGAATACGAAATCAATACACCGCATCACACCGAGACCGTTAAAATGGGCGAAACAATCCTGGTTCCGGCATCTGTACACCAGTACAAGCTGAAGCCAATCAGCCCCAACGTAAAAGTATTAGAAGTACATTTATAAGAAGTCGTGAGTAAGGAGACATGAGTAAGGAGTGAGTAAAAACTCGATGCTCATGTCTTACAACTCATTTCTTCATTTTTATAGAATTCGGATACGATCCGAAATTATAGAGAATAAAATTTAAACAATACGAATGCTGGAAGTTAAAACAGCCCGGTTTTTAATGAGTAACTCGAGCGTACACAAGTGCCCCGAGCCAAACATGCCGGAGTTTGCCTTTATTGGTCGGTCAAACGTTGGAAAGTCATCCCTGATCAACATGATCACCAACCATAAGAAACTCGCAAAAACTTCAGCCCGTCCGGGAAAGACGCAACTGATCAACCATTTTGTCATTAACGACAACTGGTACCTGGTTGATTTACCCGGATACGGCTACGCCAAGGTTTCAAAAGATCAAAAGAATAAGTTTCAGGCCTACATTGCCGATTACATTATTAATCGGGCAAACCTGTACTGCCTGTTCGTATTGATTGACAGCCGCCACGAACCGCAAAAAATCGACATGGAATTCATTGAGTGGCTGGGCGAAAAACAAATCCCTTTTGCCTTAATCTTTACAAAATCCGACAAGCTGGGAAAAAATCAACTACAGAGCAATGTTGCTCACTATAAAAAACAAATGCTGAAGACCTGGGAAGAACTCCCTCCCTTCCTGCTAAGCTCATCAACAAGCGGCTTGGGCAAAGACGAAATCCTAGGTTTTATAAGCGAAACAGCACCTGAATTAAACAATATCGAATAGCGCTCCGGGGAGGAGCTAACAGCCTGAGGCTATGAAAGCAAAAAAGCGAAAGGACCGTGTCTTTTTTTACACGATAATTTGAAGTTTTTTTTACCTTTGCGACCATCTCCTAGGCACTTAATTAAAAACGTTAATAATGGGAAGCAAAAAACCCCTTAAGATTTTTACCGGAACAGCCACAACGTATTTAACCTCAAAAATTTCAAGCAGCATTGGTGTAGACCTTGGTAACTCAAGCTGCCCTGTTTTTGCTGACGGTGAGTTTGAACCATGCTTTGAAGAAACAATCCGTGGTTCGCATGTTTTCCTTGTTCAATCAACATTTCCACCCAGCGACAACCTGATGGAGCTTTTGTTAATGATTGACGCAGCCAAACGTGCATCGGCTTACAAAATTATCGCTGTGCTGCCCTACTTTGGTTTTGCCCGCCAAGATCGCAAGGACAAACCTCGTGTTTCAATCGGAGCCAAACTGGTTGCCGACTTACTTTCTGCGGCCGGCGTCGACCGTATCATCACTATGGACCTGCATGCAGATCAAATTCAGGGGTTCTTTAATGTTCCCGTCGATCATCTTTTTGCTTCGGCCCTTTTCATCCCATTCATCAAAAAAATGGGCTTACGTGACGTAGTAATTGCTTCGCCGGACGTTGGTGGTACCAAACGTGCCAACACTTACGCTAAAATGTTGGGTGTAGACATGGTTATTTGCCACAAATCGCGCGCTAAAGCCAACGTAATCGACAGCATGACATTGATTGGTGATGTTCGCGATAAAGACGTTATTTTGGTAGACGACTTAATTGATACTGCCGGAACTATAACGACAGCTGCCGGACTAATGATTAAAGAAGGTGCTAATTCGGTTCGTGCATTTGCTGCCCACGGTTTGTTATCGGAGCCTGCTTACGAACGCATCGAGAATTCAGCTCTTCAGGAAGTGTATTTCACCGATTCAATTCCACCGAAGAGAGAGTCTTCTAAAATCAAATATATTTCTGTTGCTGATGCATTTGGAGAAGCAATTATGCGGGTATATAAAAATGAGTCAATTAGCTCCTTGTTTTTCAAGTAATTTTATATCTTTGCACCGCTTTTTCCGCACGGCATGAAGTTATGTATGCTGTTTGCCCTTTCGCCGAAAAGGGAGGACTGAGTACCATAATTATTAATTTTTAGATTTATACAAGATGAAATCAGTAGCAATTACAGGCGAAGTAAGAACCGCCATTGGTAAAAAAGATTCAAAAAAATTAAGAGCTGAAGAAAAAGTGCCTTGTGTACTTTACGGTGGCGAAGAGCCAATCCACTTCCAAGCTGATGTTGCGGAATTCCGCAAAGTTATCTATACTCCAAATGTTTACCTGGTAAACTTAACTGTTTCAGGAAAAGAGTATACCGCGATTATGCAAGACGTACAATGGCACCCGGTTGATGAGCAACTTTTGCATGTTGACTTCCTGGCTATTGACGAGAAAAAACCAATTAAAATTGAAGTACCTGTAAAAGTTGAAGGTTACGCAAAAGGTCTTCGTGCCGGTGGTAAAATGAAATTGAACCTGCGTCGTTTGAAAGTTAAAGCTTTAGCAAAAGACCTTCCGGATTCAATTAAATTGAACATCACTGACCTGGACTTAGGTCAAAGTATCAAAGTAGGTCAAATTGAAGTTGAGAACATGGAGATCCTGAACTCAAAATCAATTCCTGTTGTAACTGTAATGATTACTCGTGCGGCTCGTGCAGCCATGAACGCTGCTGCAGCAGCTGCTACAAAGAAAAAGTAATTCAGCTTTTTCGGTCTGCAGTCTGACTGCAACGTATCAATTTACATTTAAGACTGATACTATTTAGTAATGAAATATCTGATAACTGGATTAGGAAATCCGGGTAAGGAATACGAAAACACCCGCCATAACATCGGGTTTAAAATATTGGACGCTCTTGCAGATGCGTCCAATATTGTTTTTAGCGATCGCCGTTACGGCTATGTTGCCGAATTTTCTTACAAAGCCCGGACCTTTATTTTATTAAAGCCAACCACTTACATGAACTTAAGTGGCAAGGCCGTTCGCTACTGGCTAAAAGAAGAAAAGATACCGATTGAAAACCTCCTGGTTTTAACCGATGATCTGGCTCTTCCTTTTGGTTCGTTACGCCTGAAAGGAAAAGGTGGGTCAGCTGGTCATAATGGCCTAAAAAGTATTGAAGAGTGCCTGGGCAGAGCCGACTATGCTCGACTTCGTTTTGGCATTGGTGACGACTTTCATCGTGGCCAACAAGTCAACCACGTACTTGGAGAATGGAGCAAAGATGAAGCTTTGGATCTGCCGATCAAGATCGACACCAGCATTGAAATCATCAAAAGCTTTGGCACCATCGGTGTAGCCAGAACAATGAACGAATTCAACAAGCGAAAGTAATGGAACAACAAGTACGAATCGACAAATGGCTTTGGGCAGTCCGGCTTTTCAAAACAAGAAGCCAAGCTACCGATGCCTGCAAAAAAGGTCGAATCATAGTTGATAAAATACAAGTGAAGCCATCACGAATGATTAAGATCGGCGATATCGTCCAAATCAAGAAGTCACCGGTAACCTATAGTTTTAAAGTGCTGGGGCTCATTGAAAAACGAGTGGGGGCTAAACTGGTTGCTGATTACATGGTCGATGTTACACCAAAAGAAGAACTGGAAGTTTTGGAAATGCAGAAACACATGCTCACCCTGCAACGCGATAGAGGTACTGGTCGCCCAACCAAGAAGGAACGCCGCGATTTAGACGATTTCTTTGAAACCGACGACCACAACGACTGGGACGATTGGGATTCTTAATTGATGAATGATTATTGATTATTCACTTCTCCCCTCTTTTTGAAAAATTGGAAATTGGATTGTAAACCTGGAACCTGAAGATATATGCTGATCGCAAAAGAAAAAAGGAAAACAAACATCGCTGAATACATTCTCTACATCTGGCAACTGGAAGATTTACTTCGGGCGCTAAATTTCGATTTAGAGAAAATAGGAGCAACACTGGTCGCCCAGTTTAAGGTGGACGAGAATACGCGTCTGGATATCTATCAGTATTATAAAAATATGGTTAGCATGCTGCAAAAAGAACAGCTAACCGAAAGCGGACATATTCAGGCGATTGTGAATTTAGCTAACGATGTGAATGAATTTCATCTCAACTTATTAAAATCAACTGCCGATCCAACATACAAGGCTCTTTACCAGTTTGCAAAGCCTTTACTCGACGAATTCCGCATGAGAAGTAATGATGTTGATGCACACGACATTCAGGTTGCACTACAGGAACTGTATAGCGTTATGCTGCTTAAATTGCAAAACAAACCAATTACACCGGGAACCGAACAGGCAACAACGCACATCAGTAAGCTGATCGCCCATTTAGCAGCGCGTTACAAACAATTCGAGGAAGGCGATTTTGAACTATAGCAGAAAACTTTCAACCCGCTAAAAAAGAAACCGATCTTTAAACGAAGCATCGGGAATAAAACACGAATTTCGTCGGCTGAACCAGCCAAAACGTTTTCGGGCAACCAAACGATACAGAGCATCGCGCCACGATTTCGGAATTATCCGTCCTATTAAAAGTAAAGTGTAAACGCCACCTATGTTTGCTGCGATTCTTAAAACAGCATCTGCGTAAATGTAAGCTTCCTCATTCTCGATTAAAACAATTGAATCCACCGATTCAGCAATTTGAAACTTTGCCCTCAACCGTCCGGCTTTTTCACTGCTGAGTGGTAAAAACAGAAAACGAGCTTTCGAATCCCGTTTTAGAATGTGCTGCACAAACCCGCTGCACAAGTGACAATACCCATCAAACAAAATGAGGCTTTTGTCTTCCGGAATTTCCATTACTTGTTGTTCTTAAAATCTTTGATTAATCCATCGCACAACCAATTAGCCACAGCCTGTCGGTTATCCTCCAGCATAAAACGCTGCTGGTCGCGACTATGATTTATATTCCCCAGCTCAATAAAAACAGCAGTCGGATAAGAGTATTTCAACACAAACAAATTACGTTCCGAAACGCTTCCATTATAACCTCTGTTAGGCTGGTAGTAATTATACTTCTCTTTGAAGGTTTGTTGCAGGTCGGTGGCTAATTTTTTACCGCTCGTACTACGTTTATCATGATAAAAGAAGACATCGATATTTTCGCTCTTACTTCTTGAGTCAACATGGATAATAACCAATCGCTGAAAATGGCCTTTATTCGCCAAATAAAGTTTGTTTACGGCATCTTTCCGCTGCCTCAACCGGGCCATTTGGCTTCTTGGGATAGCTACCCCCGGATAACAGACCTCACTCTGATCGTGGGACAAAATCCGGTCGCTGCGGATACCATCATTCTTATCCTGGATAATCATGTAAACCTTAGCCCCATGTTCCTCCAACACACGCGACAAGCGCAAGGTCACATCGTAGGCATACTCATCCTCACACAACAAATTATTTCCCAAATGCCCAATCGCACCGGGATCGGGGCCGCCATGGCCACTAACCAAATAGTAAACTGCGCCGGACAAGTCCTTATCTTCAATGGTCACCTTCTCATACTTACTTCCATAAAGTTTATTTGTCAGAGTTGGCTTACTGGAATTGGTTTTCTCCGCGTTACGGGCTTCAGCAACCGGCGCTGCATTATTCGCTACCTGAGTTCCGGAAACGGGCAGCCGATATGTTCGGCCAATATACACGGCATTATTCTTCCCAAGATTCTCCTTATTCAAACTTATAAATTTGTTCAAGTACTCACCGGGAGACAAACCATTACGCTTTAGTATTGAATAGATCCCGTCTCCTTTTTGAGCTTTCACAGTCGGGTAATCCTGACCATGAGCATTAAGCACACAGAAAAAATTTAACAGTATTATCGCAGCTAATTTGGACACTTTTAGGAGGAAATAATTTACTTTTAACTCTTTCATGTTTTTCTTTGTTAAAATAACAACCGTGCCTAATTCAGAAAGTTTAATAATAATCTCTGTTTTCAGGAGAAATTAGAAACGACTTAAAATTTGACTTTATTCAGCCTTATGTATAGAATAGTTTACTTAATCGCTATTATTTCAGTACTTTCTTCTTGTAAAACTAAGTTGATTGTAACTGATTTCAAAGCAGACAACATTCCAAATTATCAAAACATTTCAACCATTGATTCTTCAATTGTAAGCTTTGTTAGTCCGTATACCGACGAGATAAACAAAGAAATGCAACAGGTAATAGCTGTGAGCAACGTTCCGCTAGTCAAAAAAAAACCGGAAAGTTTATTGACAAACTACCTGGCAGACATCCTTTTATACGAAGGGCAGATGTATGCCTCGAAACACCAGGCTCAACCTATACCAAGTGTTGCTTACCTGAATTACGGAGGACTTAGAACCGACTTGCCCAAAGGCAAAATCACTGTTGGTAAAATTTACGAACTAATGCCTTTTGAAAATGAAATGGTTATTCTTCGACTCAAAGGAGAAGACCTTTATGCCATGGCTGATATGATTGCAGCCAAAGGTGGTGACAGCGTAGCCGGCATGGAGCTAAAGATTAAGGCTGGAAAAACGGAGTCCTTTTTAATTAACAACCAACCAGTGGATCGAAATGCTCAATATTTCCTGGTAACAAACGATTACGTAGCCAATGGTGGGGACAATATGTCGATGTTTCTTAACCGAACAATGTTCATCAACACAGGTATCAAACTAAGAGATTGTTTTATTGATCACCTGAAAAGAGACTATCTCGCAGGCAAAATAATTTCACCAAAATTAGACGGGAGAATTACGAATGAATAGCAGAAGACAATTTTTAAAGCGAGTGGCTGCAGCATCGGCCGGAATAGCTGTATGCAATATCCCAAAGGCTGCCTTTGCACAAAATGATATTAAGAAGTTGACCATACTTCACACCAACGACATTCATTGCCATATTGATCCGTTTTCGCCAACCAACCCAACCTATGGAGGCAAAGGTGGCTTAGCCCGTTTGTCTGGCCTAATACAGCAAATTCGTCAGCAGGAAGAAAATGTCTTATTGCTCGACTCCGGCGATATGTTCCAGGGAACGCCCTATTTCAATTATTATAAAGGTGAATTGATTTTAAAAGTAATGTCGGAAATGGGTTTCGAAGCGTCAACTTTGGGAAACCACGAATTCGACAATGGGCTGGATGCTTTGAATAAAGCGCTCGACAATGCCCGGTTTCCTTTTATCAACAGTAACTACGATTTCTCGCAAACCAGACTTTACGATCGTTTCAACCGCTATGTTGTCTTTCGGAAAGATGGTCTCAAAATTGGCATCTATGGTCTGGGTATAGAACTACACGGATTGGTTAGCGAAAACAATTACGAAGGAACGATCTACAATGATCCGGTAAAAGTTGCCAACGAGATGGAAGCTTTCCTGAAGATCGATAAAAAATGTGATTTGGTAATCTGCCTATCTCACCTTGGTTATCAATACAAGGAGAACAAAATATCTGATCGTACATTAGTGCCACAAACCAAACATACTGATTTGATCCTTGGCGGTCATACACACACCTTCCTGGATAAACCGGTTGAAATGAAAAATGTCGAAGGAAAGAAAACAATCATCAACCAAGTGGGATGGGGCGGTATGGTTTTAGGCCGCTTGGACTTCTATTTTGATGCTGCTGGTAAAGAAGCGCCTCTTGCCTACTCTCAATCCATCCTGAACCAAGGATGAGGCCGTATTTAAAATATACTTTCCTATCGGTTCTATCATCCGTATTACTAAGTATCCCTTGGTTGGGGATTGGCCCCGGCTGGATACTTTTGATAGCATTTGTGCCTTTGTTCATCCTAGAGGAAAAACTAAGGTTCGAACAGCCTTTAAACCACTACCTTATCTTTAACTATACTTTCCTGTGCTTTTGGCTTTGGCACGCAATAACGGTATGGTGGGTAGTTCAGGTTACAGTTTGGGGAATGCTTTCGCTATCAATAGCTAATGCAGCCATAATGGCACTTATCTGGTGGTTATTTGCACGAATGAAAGCGGTATTTAATAACCAACTTGCCCTGATAGCCTTCGTGTCGCTATGGCTTAGCTTCGAATTTCTACACCATCGTTGGGAAATTGAATGGCCCTGGCTATGCCTGGGAAACGGGTTGGCTGCAGAAAACAAAATCATTCAATGGTATGAATATAGCGGTATTGCCGGAGGTACCTTATGGATTCTTTTATCTAACATATTGCTTTTCTCCATATGGAAAAGATGGAACGCAAAATCGTATTCTGCCTCAACAGGTCAATTATCCTTGTGGATCATGTTAGTTATTATTCCTGTCTTTTGGTCTTTAAAAAAGTATTCAAACTATACTGAAAACGGAGAAGCAATAGAAGTCGCTATTTTGCAACCCAATATTGATCCCTTCACTGAAAAGTTCAGCGGAATGACTCCCGAAAAACAATTGCAAATCTTATTAACGTTAACGGATTCGATCGTAAAGCCAACCACACAATATGTTGTCGGACCTGAAACCTGCTTACCCGAAATAAATGAAAATAGCAACCTGACTATCAATCCATTCATCAAACCATTTTGGGAACGAACTGAGAAATTTCCTAAGTTGAAATTTATTTTGGGAGCAATGAGCCGAAAGAATCTCCCAAGTGATACTTTTTCCTACACAGCACGATTTGACAGCTCATCCACCCAATGGTACGATTTATACAATTCGGCAATACAAATCGACTCTTCCTCCAGATTCCAGTTCTACCACAAAAGTATTTTAGTAGCCGGAGTTGAAAAGATGCCATTTCAGCGCTACTTTAGGTTTCTTAAATCCCACAGCCTCGACCTGGGAGGTACCACCGGCAGCCTTGGCATCCAAAACGAACCAACGGTCTTCACTTCAAATCATATTGCAGCACCAGTAATTTGTTTCGAATCACTATTTGGCCAATACTTGGGTGGATTTATAAAAAAAGGAGCTCAGTTTTTTGCTGTAATTACAAACGATGGATGGCTACCACGCCCATCGGGCTATCGCCAACATCTGAATATTTCGCGAATCCGGGCAATCGAAAGCCGACGAGGCATTGCACGTTCTGCCAATACAGGCATCTCTGCTTTGATCAACCAACGGGGCGATATCGTAAAAAAAACGAGATGGAATAAAAGAACAGCAATTTCCGGATCAATTCACCTTAACCAGGAACAAACATTCTACAGTAAATACGGAGACTACATCGGGCGAATCGCCTTGTTTATGGGCAGCTTATTACTTCTTTATTTCTTGTCACGAACGTTCATTCGGAAACAATAAAAAAATCCGCACTAATTCGATTGCGCAAAATCCCTGAATAACAGGATTTGAGTGCCGAAACGATCAGACTTCCACTGGTAGCGAACTACTCATCCGGCAGTTGCCGAACTACAAGGCCTGTCTTTACATTCCAAAAGCTTTCTCGGTTTAATGTAAACTGTTGAATTTGCCAATAATGAACTAATGCGGAAATATCTTTTGTTAGAACGTTTTCTTACTTCAAAGATAGAAGCAAAAGCCCTACTCTCCAAGCAAAATCAGTGTTTTTATAACATTCGGACCTTATATATTTGATTTCTAATGTAATCATTTCTTAACTGCCAAACAGCCCTAAACAATGTCCATCTTTTAGCGTAAAAAGGAACCTTCAAAAAAAATTATTTCATTTCAATCTGAGAGTCAGAGGCCTTACGAAAAAGGCTGTAAAAAAAGTGATTTTTTAGACTGTTTTGTTTTGCAGAAGTAAAAACTAGTTCTATATTTGCACGCACATTCAGAGAGGGAAACACCTCGAAGATACTGAGTTCTAAAGGTAATTAAAGGAGAAGACATTTAGTCACGATATTTCAGGAGAGATGGGTGAGTGGCTGAAACCACCGGTTTGCTAAACCGGCGTACGGGTCATTCCGTACCGGGGGTTCGAATCCCCCTCTCTCCGCGTTAAAAATATTTTCTCGGGATGTAGCGCAGTCCGGTTAGCGCACCTGCTTTGGGAGCAGGGGGTCCCAGGTTCGAATCCTGGTATCCCGACTTAAATTAGAACCTTGATAATCAATCGACATAGATGAAATTATCAAGGTTTTTTTATGTCCTTATTAAAACCCAAATTGCACTTTTCTGCACATTTTACCACGTTTAAACATCTTTTTTCACAACTTTGCACTAATATAGTTTGCAAATGTTTGCAAAAATCAAGTTGATTTAATGGCAGTAATAAAGGTCATACTGGACACGAGACAGGCAAAAAAGGACAAAACCTACCCAATAAAACTCTACATATCTCACAAAAGAAAAGCGAGACTAATTGGGCTGGATATTTCAATTCCTGAAAAGAATTGGGATGAAAGCAGTAATGAAGTAGTAGAAATGAAGGAATCACCAAGGCTAAACCGAAGAATTAAAAACAAACTGATAGCAGCCAAAGGGATTATTGCATTGCTACAATCTCAACAGAAACTTCAAAAAATGGATATATCGGAATTAGTTTTCCGTATAGAAAATCAAAACGAAGAACCAGAGCCGGATAAATATTCCTTTTTCAATCACATTCAATACTATATTTCAAATTGTAAATCTCCGAATACAGCAGAGATCTACACTGCAACGATGAAGAAAGTGCAAGCATTCGCCAGGGACCAGGACATAAAAAATTTGACTTTTGATGAAATAAACTATGCATGGCTAAAAAAATTTGAGAAACATCTCTCCCAAAGCTGTTCTGTCAATTCAATTGCCATACACATGCGAAATATTCGCGCGGTTTTCAATGATGCCATTAACGAGGAGAGAATAAGTCAAAATTTGTATCCATTCAGAAAATTCAAAATCCAAAAAG
>NZ_JBZQJF010000112.1:0-38988 GCF_059905295.1 Mangrovibacterium sp. | reverse complement strand
GCAGTATCAGTCACCAGTGGCTTAAGTCTGCCCAAAATTCGTTTTTTTCAAGCCGTAAAATTAGCTTTCCTTTTAGCTTTATTCCAAGCTGTCATGCCGGTTATCGGATGGCTGCTTGAAAACAGCATTCGTAATTATATAGAACCTGTAGATCACTGGATTGCATTTGGCCTTCTAAGCCTCATTGGAGGGAAAATGATCATCGAAAACTTCAGAAAGAAAGAGGAGAAATCTTCTTTAGATCCCATGATATTTAAAGTAGCTGTTGTGTTGGCTTTTGCAACCAGCATTGATGCGATGGCTGTAGGCTTCAGTATGGCAATGATCATGACGCGAATCACTCCGGCTGTTATCATCATAGGCAGCATTACATTTATTGCATCAATGCTAGGTATCTTAATTGGGAAAAAGACCGGAAGTAAAGTTGCTAAATACGCTGAAATTATAGGAGGTTTAATTCTCATTCTAATTGGAATCAGAATTCTTTTGGAACATTTGCACCTTCTGGATACTTTTATCGCTTCATAACAAAAAATTCCCATGCCCTTCCAGATCGACAACTATCTGATCGATCCGCTTAGCTTGTTTCTTCTTTTTTCAGGCTTAGGTGGATTTTTAATTGCATTATTAATAGCCAGGTTTAGAGAAACAGTTGGCAGTAGCTACCTGGCACTTCTTCAAACCGCGATTTCAATCTGGACGATCTTTTATTTTCTGGAATATGCTGCAACAGACCTGCAGACCAAAATATTTTGGTCGAAGTTTTCATACCTGGGGATTCCCTTTATTCCTGTTTGGTTTTATCTTTTCTCAATAAGCTTTGAATCCCGTCAGAAAAAAATATCGATGCGGCTCCAGATTCCGTTGATCATTGCCGCATGGCTGTTTGTAATCGTTGTTTTCACCAACGATTTACATCAACTTCATTGGAAATCAATTTCGATTAACCGGGAACACAACACCACAATCTATGAATACGGCCCAACATTTTGGTTGCTATTTATTTTCACTTACGCTTACCTAACGCTCGGAATAATTAATATCCTTTCTCTTTTCCGTCAATACCGAAATCAGATTCACCGGGCCATGTGGCTTATGCTTATTGCTTGTTTTATTCCAATCTTCGGCAATCTCATTTACGTTTTTAAAATTAACCCGATACCTGGTTTTGACTGGACACCAACTCTGTTTTTCACAACCGGCTTGATTCTCGCCTACATCAACATCCGATTTGGCTCCATGGATCTTATTCCGTTTGCCCGTAAAAAATTGATTGATGTAATGAATGATGGCTTCCTGCTTTGTGATATGAACTACAAAATTGCGGACATCAATGAGAGTACTCTTAAGTTGATGAAAAAGTCACGAGCAGAGGTTATCGGGAAACATATTGCAGATGTTGTCCCCGAGCGCATTGATCTGATAAACCAAATCAAGCCGGGGCCGGATCCGTTCTACATTGAGTTCACCACTCGACTAAGCCCGGAAAAACGCCATATTTTTATGCAATCGACGCCACTGTTTGTCAGGAACAACATGCCTTGTGGCCATCTTATGATCTTCAGAGATATAACAGCGATAAAATCGAAGGAGCAAACAATCATCGAAACAAATACAAAACTAACACAGGAAATCGAAGAAAATGAAAAGTTGATTGAAGATCTGGACAATTTTGCGCATACTGTAGCCCATGATTTGAAAAATACAATTGGCTCAATCATCGGGTTATCAGACATGATCACATCCGATCTTGAAGAAAAAGAATATACCGGAATCACGCATTACAACAACATTATCAATAGCTCAGCAAAAAAAACCTTGTACATCATGGAAGAGCTTCTTACGATGTCAACCATCAGACAGCAAGAGTTAAACAAAGAGCATGTTGACATGAACACAATAGTTGATGAAGCGTTGGAACGACTGAAGGAAATGGTTTTGAGCCGCAACGCTAAAATAGACATAACCACCTCACTGCCATCAATCGCCGGCATCCCCGCATGGTTGGAAGAAGTGTGGGTAAACTTTATCAGCAATGCAATCAAATACGGCGGTCATCCTCCTGTTATAAAACTTGGAGCAGAGCAACTTTATGCAGAACAAAAAATCAAATACTGGATTAAAGACAATGGAAATGGCTTATTAACTGAAGACCAAAAGAAAATATTCACACAATTTACCCGCTTGGACGTCAGTCGGGCGAATGGCAACGGCCTAGGTCTCTCAATCGTTAAACGAATAATCGAGAAACTAGGTGGTGAAATTGGTGTTTTCAGCAGTGCGATTCCCGGCGAAGGTTGCTTATTTTACTTCATTCTTCCCGTCGACTAGCTCCCTGAACTATCTTTTGTTCCCTCTTCCTTTCCTGAATTTTTTAGTCTTTGAAAGGTGTTTCGGTGGATTCACCGGCCTGTTCTTACTTTCTCCCGGACGACGTTTTTTCTCATGAAAAGCTCCCTTAAAAGTTGGATCCTCGGCTTTCTTTTGACGGTCAATTTCGCGCAGTTGCTCCTGATTCTCTGCTTTCGGTGTTGGTGGAACTTCAACCTCTTCGGGAATTGCACGCTCCGGAATCTCCATTCGGATTGTCTCTTCAATTTTGCGAAGATGATATTCTTCTGCCGGATTGATCAAGGTGATAGCCTCTCCGTGATTATTCGCCCGTGCCGTCCGTCCAATTCGATGCACATAATCCTCGTAACGTTGCGGCAAATCAAAATTGATTACATGCGAAACCAAACTCACATCCAATCCACGAGCCGAAACATCGGTCGAAATAAGAATACGAACGTCACCCTCTTTAAAGGAATTAATCGCATTAATGCGGGTATTCTGTCCTTTATTGGAATGTAAAATCCGTTTTTCACCCTCGGTTTTGCGCTTAATTATTTTGAAGACACTCTCGGCATGTTCCTTTGTGCGAACAAATATGATGACACGGCTAAAGGTTTCTTCATCAAGCAGCAAATGCTGAATCAAGTTCAACTTCGTCCGAATATTAGGCACCTTGTAATAAGATTGCTGCACCAGCTGTGCAGGAGTTGCAGAAGGAGCAATCTCGACACGTTCCGGAAAATCCAGAAATTCGTGACTCATCTCCTCAACTTTCTCATTAAAAGTAGCTGAGAACAGCAAGTTCTGGCGTTTCACGGGAATAATTTCAAGCAACTTTCGTATTTGTGGCATAAACCCCATATCCAGCATACGATCGGCCTCGTCAATCACCAGCGTCTTAATCTTCTTCAGCGAAACAGCTCCGGCTTTATACAAGTCCATCAATCGCCCCGGCGTTGCCACCAGAATATCAATACCCGGCTCAATCAAATCGGCATGCTTGGTCCAGCCAATTCCTCCATAAATGGCTGCATGACGAATATTGCTGTAAGTTGTCAACTCCTCAATATCTTCACCTACCTGGATTGATAGTTCCCTTGTTGGGACAAGGATCAGGGCCCGCGGATCATCTCCCTCTGCTTTGACTAATTTCATAAACAGCGGAAGCAGATAGGCGGCTGTTTTCCCTGTTCCGGTCTGTGCAATACCTAACACATCAACACCCGAACGAACAAGAGGGATTGCCTTCTCCTGAATTGGAGTTGGTTGTTCAAAGCCGATCTCTGCGAGGGCTTTTAAAATTGATTTATTGACTTTTAAATCTTCGAAAGTTACCATGTGGCAAAGATATATGCAAAAATCGACATGCGAAACCAATGGACTAATTCAGGCGATACATTTTGCCGGGTAAGCTTACCACCAAACCATTAAATTCAAGATTCAACAACAGGGCAGACACTTTCCCCATCGGCATTTTTACCAATTGACACAGCTGATCGATATAAACAGGGTCATTTTTTAATGCATCAATCACCTGTTGCTCTGCTGCTGTCAATTCCATAAATAGTTGCTTTTGAATTTGAGAAGCCTTGGCTTTCGACTTTTCCCAGCCCATAAAAAACTCCAAATCATTCAAAGTCTGAATCAAACAAGCTTTATTCTGCTGAATCAACTCATTACATCCTTGAGAAAAGAGGTCCGAACTTCGACCAGGCAAGGCAAACACATCACGATTATACGAACCGGCAATATCTGCAGTCACCAAAGCGCCCCCTTTCGTGGCTGACTCAACAACAATTGTCGCATCGGCCAAACCGGCAACAATCCGGTTACGCCTGAGAAAATTATTGCGCTCCAGCTTCGTATCACTTATGAAATCAGTTATTAATCCCCCCTGCACCAACATCTTTTCAGCCAATGCACGATGCAATGTCGGATAAATCATATCCAGTCCATGTGCCAAAATGCCCCAAGTGGAGACTCCATGCTTTAAACAGGCCTTATGCGCTGCTGAATCAATTCCGTAAGCCAGCCCACTGACGACCGTATATCCACCACGCCCAGCCATGTCTGCAACCAGTTCATCACAAACCTTTTTGCCATATTCTGTGGCATTGCGGGTTCCAACGATGGCGATAATCTTCTCACCATTCCAATTTATAGTTCCTTTTGAAAAGAGTACGAGGGGCGCATCCATACAGTTTTTCAACCGAGTCGGGTAACCAGTATCCCAATAGCAGGTGGTGTTAATTTGATATTTTCGGAGAAACTCGAGTTCCTGAAATCCGCGCTCGAGATTACGATGCTCAACAATATTCCGTGCCAGAATTGATCCGATTCCAGGCACTTTCTGAAGTTGCTTTTCATTCGCTTCGAAAATTACCTCAATGCTTCCCATGTAGGCAATCAATTTCTTCGCATTAATACATCCAATTCCGGGAATCAAAGACAGTGCAATATAGTAAGGTAGTTGATCGGCTTGAGGCATACTGAAAAGCTTTCATTCAAGTTAAGTCTTTTCAGGCTAATAATCAAGGCTCTACTGCTTAAGCATGCTATTCAGATCTCGTTCAATCATATCGATCTCTTCTTTGCTAAGCCCCATCAGGCTAACTTCGGGATATTCTGCAATTCCTTTGCTGGTCTTAATCGCCAAATACAAGTCAGCAAGTGCCCCCATCCGCTTTACCTTTGCAAAATAAAGCAGGCTCTTATCGAACTCAATCGAACTGTATTCTTTACCAAAAATAGAAATGATCGGGTAATAACGCACCAGTATTTTATTTGCCTCCGAGCTGTAATAGATATAGTTTACATTCGCAAACTGAAATCCTATAAAAAACAAAACATCAACCCCGGCAAAAATCCCAAACACAAGCATATTGTCCCGCCAAGCAAAAAACAACGTAATCAACACCAACACAAGCATACTAATATTAAATATCCGTTTAACCTTTGCGACACGTTTCTTATTCGATATCTCCATGTTACTTCTAAATTGTAAATAATTGCCCCATATTACTTTTAAATTCTCGAGGCTCCTATTTTTTTTTAACTTTGCGGCACCAAAAAAAGAGGTGATGACTGCATCAAAAATACATTCTAATATTATCTTTTCCCAACAGATCGAAACGGAACTGGAAAAAATCATCTGTACCTATCCGACAGGGAAAGTATTTTTATTAACGGAAGAAATTCCCGCAAAGTTGTGTTTGCCACTCATTCAATCGTTAATCGACAAGTATAACATTTGTTCAGTAACTATTCAAGGTGGCGAGAATCACAAATCTGTGGCTTCGGTGGAGAAAGTATGGGAAATGCTCTCGAAAAACGGAGCCGACCGCAAATCGCTACTCATTAATATTGGTGGCGGCATGCTTACCGACCTTGGAGGATTTGCAGCCTCAACCTTTAAGCGGGGAATGGCTTTTGTAAACATCCCAACAACCCTGCTATCCCAGGTTGATGCGTCAATTGGTGGAAAAACCGGCATTAACTTCAACGGGTTGAAAAATGAAATTGGTGTTTTCAACGAGCCCGATGCAGTAATCATTAATACCAATTTTCTAAAAACAATCGACGGCGAGAACTTCCTTTCGGGTTATGCTGAAATGCTGAAACATGGCTTAATTAAAAGCCCGGAACATTGGAACGAATTAATGCAGTACGATCTCAACAACATCAATTATGAATCGTTGCAAGCCATTATTGCCAATTCGGTAGCCGTAAAAGAATGGCACGTACTGAATGACCTGACAGAAAAAAATATTCGCAAAGCCTTGAATTTCGGACATACTGTCGGGCATGCATTTGAAAGTTACGCCCTGCACGAAGGACGACCTATTTTACACGGACATGCAGTGGTTTATGGTATGATTGCCGAGCTTTATCTTTCAGCTAAAAAATGCGGGTTCAAGGAAGATTTACTTCAATCAATTTCCCGTTGGATGCTTGAGAAATACGGCAAATTTGAAATTGCAGAAGCTGATTACGAAGCGCTGTACGAGCTAATGACACACGACAAGAAAAATGAAGGCAACCGTATCAACTTTACCCTGATCTCGGAAATCGGCCAGGTTGAAATTAACCAGGACTGCCCCAAAGAATTAATTTTTGATGCTCTTAACTTTTATCGCCAGTTAAGCGTTTAAGCTGCATAGAACAAAAAAGATATGAAATTTCAAGTTTCGAAAAACGATAAAAAGGTTTACGGCACAATTAACCTGCCGGCCTCCAAGAGTATTGCTAACCGTGCACTGATTATTCATGCACTGAGTTACAGCCCTTACGAAATTCAAAACCTGTCGACCAGCGACGATACCAAAGTGCTGAAAAAAGTACTGGAGTCGAATACCAACCTATTCGATATTGGCCATGCAGGAACAGCCATGCGCTTTTTGACGGCTTTCCTGTCGCAAATTGTTGGTGAATGGGTTATTACCGGTTCGGAGCGCATGAAACAACGCCCGATAAAAGTCTTGGTTGATGCCTTGAACCAACTGGGTGCTAAAATCGAGTATATCGAAAATGAAGGTTTCCCACCCCTCCGGATCTTTGGTTCTCACCTGAAAGGAAAAGTTCTGGAACTGGACGGGAGTATTAGCAGCCAGTATATCTCGGCACTGTTAATGATTGCTCCAACTTTGGAAGATGGCTTAACCTTACGCCTGAAGAACCGAATTACATCCCGTTCATATATTGAAATGACACTGAAGCTGATGAAGCAATTTGGTGTTGATGCCATCTTTAAAGGAAACGAAATACGCATTCCTCAGCAACAATACCGTCCAATTGAATATACAGTGGAAGGTGACTGGTCGGGTGCATCGTATTGGTATGAGATTTTGGCAATGGCAGAAGAGGGTGAAATAAAATTACCGAATCTGCACTTAATTAGCTTGCAGGGAGACTGTAATATTGCCCCTTGGTTTAAGCCATTTGGTGTTGAAAGCCAGGTTTACGACGATGGAATCATCATCCGTAAAACAGCCAATGTTCAACCGAAGAAATTGAACCTGGACTTTCTCGAAAATCCGGATATCGCTCAAACAATGGCGGTACTTTGTGTGATGAAAAATGTTCCCTTCCATTTTACAGGACTGGAAACCTTGAAAATCAAAGAGACAAACCGAATTGCAGCCCTTCAAAATGAATTGGCCAAATTCGGAGCTCAGCTAACCGAACCGCAACACGGTGAACTGGCTTGGGATGGTACATTCCCATTTAAAAAGCATGAGGTACCTTTCATCTCAACCTACCACGATCACCGCATGGCACTGGCTTTTGCCCCTGCTGCTTTCTTTGGTGCTGTTGAAATTGATGATGCGATGGTAGTAACCAAATCGTATCCCGAATACTACGACGATTTGAAATTGGTTGGCTTCGAGGTAAAAGAAGCCTAATTGATTAAATGATATACAAAAAGAGGATGATTGGCTCAGGCTAATCATCCTCTTTTTAGTTCTATTCAAGTCGATCTTAAACGTTTATTTCCGCAACCACAGCTGATCTTTAATCGGAGGACAAGCTGAAAATTGGATACTGTCGGTTAGTGTACCATCCATCTTCAAATCGATATTTTTTGCAGGGGTATTAAATTCGATATTCTGAAAGAGCAAGTTCCGTGTGTCAACAAATTCAAGAATACTGTCATTCGATGTCAGCCGCATATTCTTAAATGTGCCTTTATCCAAATCGTGTGCATAAAAGAAATTCGTACAATTGGCTACGACATTTTCAATGTTCAGATTCTCCAGCGGGGATTCCGGAATTCCAAAAACTTTCACAAAGTGCGTACAGTTTTCAATCAGAATATCTTTTGCATGAATGTTTTTGTACCAGGGCGTTAATTCATTCACCTCTCTTGCAGGTAATCTTTCGGCCAACTCACCAACAAACAAGGGCTCGCCTAGCATATCCCATTTAAAAGCTGTTGCCCGAAGGTTCATTCGGATCCGCTCGTAAGTTAAATTTTCACCGCCTCCACCTCGCGGTCTGCGGGTTTTAAAACGAATTCCAACCTCGGTATCATCAAACACACAGTCGTGAACATACAAATTCCGAATTACTGCAGCGGTCTCGCTACCAACAGTAATCCCGCCGTGTCCTTCGCGGGCCAGGCAGTAACGTACAACCACATTTTCGGTCGGCTTGTTTACGCGCAGTCCATCATATCCCCGCCCGGCTTTCATGGTAAAACAATCATCACCACAAGCCAAGGTGCTGTATTCAATTAATACATTCCGGGTCGACTCAATATCAATCCCGTCACCCCGAGGCACACCGATCGAATTAACATTGATTCCGCGGATAATAACACCGTCGCAATAAATCGGTACGACATTCCAAAAAGCAGTGTTTTCAAGGGATACACCTTCAAGATAAACGTTTGTACAATTGATTGGAGAAATAAACATTGGTGGGAAAATGGTTCCCGACTCCTGGTTACCATCAAACATCCGTTCTTTGATCGGTGTTGTGGCTTCAATCACATTCTCAATAACGCCTGAGCGGTCAATACGATCCCGAATATCTCCACCGGTCGGCCCAATCAGCTTACCCCGACCGGTAACTGCAATATTATCCTGTCCGTTGGCGTAAATACAGGCACCAAGCGACATCACTTCAACTCCTTCAATTCGGGTAAATACAGCTGGTTGAAAATCTTTCACCCAACCACTAAAACGAAGTACTGCACCTGCCGGAATATGCAAATTGACATTGGAGACTAATTCCACGCGACCGGTTAACCACTCCCCTTGAGGAACGACAACAACACCTCCGCCTTGTTCACTCAAACTTGCAATAGCTTGGTTGATTACCTTCGTATTAATCTGTTTTGCAGACAACTGAAGGAAAATAGTATCGGTCTGGAAATCAGGCTTTTTAAACTGAATTGTCTCGAAAGGTGCTTCAACCGGGGCAATATCATTGGGAAGATTGGTATGCCCTACTTGCTTTATAGTCGGTATGGAGGCTAATGTCCACTCCTTATTCTTGTGTTTTGCCGTGCTGCAACTCAAAAGGAAGAATAAAATCGGAAGAAAAGAATAGATTTTTGTTTTCATGTGCTTTTGTTAGTTCTGCTAGTTTGCTTCAAAACTAATCAACTTTCCGCAATTATGAAAACGTTTACATTTAGCGATCTAAAAATAATCTCTTGTTTATTTTTATTTAAAAGTATTGTAAATAAGAAGATTTAACGGCGCTCCTGAAAGAAGGCCGTCATCAGATCGGCACAATCATCCGCCATAACACCTGCAACGACTACCGTTTTGGGATGAAGACCTTTGGGAGCAAATTTGGAGAAGCCCCGTTTCTCGTCACTGGCCCCATAAACCAACTTACCCAACTGTGCCCAGCCCAACGCTCCGGCACACATCACACAAGGTTCAAGTGTCACATAAAGGGTGCACTCGGTTAAATATTTTCCTCCAAGAAGATTGGCTGCAGCTGTAACAGCCTGCATTTCGGCATGAGCGGTAACATCGGTCAACGTTTCAGTCAGGTTATGAGCGCGTGCAATAATCCGGTTATTAGCCACAACCACGGCCCCAACCGGCACTTCACCTTTTTTGTAAGCCAGTTGAGCTTCCTGAAACGCACGCTTCATAAAGTAAACATCATCAAAGGGCTGCATCATCAAATCAATTCAATATTAATGACAAACCTACCAATTAAATTGCTAAAAACTGCTTATTTTTGCAGGCAAACAAAAAGAATCGACCATTATGTACAGAACGCATACCTGTGGTGAACTTCGTATTGAAGATCAGGGTAAGGAAATTACATTGTCCGGATGGGTACAACGTAAACGCGAATTAGGCGGAATGACTTTCGTTGATTTACGCGACCGATTTGGTATTACCCAGCTGGTTTTTGATGAGAATTCATCAGCTGAGCTGAAAGAAAACATGAAGAAACTGGGCCGTGAATTTGTCATTCAGGCAACCGGTACTGTTCGCGAGCGAAGTAGTAAAAACAAAAATATTGCAACCGGCGACATCGAAATTGAAGTAAGCAAACTCAATATTTTGAGTCCGTCGGCTGTCCCTCCGTTTACCATCGAGGATGAAAGTGATGGTGGTGACGACATTCGCATGAAATACCGTTACCTGGATTTGCGCCGTAACCCGGTTCGCGAAAACCTGGTGTTGCGTTCGAAAATGGCACACGAAATCCGTACTTACCTGAACAAGTTGGAATTTATTGAAACAGAAACTCCTGTTTTGATGAAATCAACTCCCGAAGGTGCCCGCGACTTTGTTGTTCCTTCTCGCCTAAATCCAGGCGAATTTTACGCACTGCCTCAGTCTCCGCAAATCTTCAAACAATTGTTGATGGTTGCCGGCTTCGACCGTTACTATCAGATTGTGAAATGTTTCCGCGACGAAGACCTTCGTGCCGACCGTCAACCCGAGTTTACTCAAATCGACTGCGAAATGTCGTTTGTTGAACAAGAAGATGTTTTAAACCTGTTTGAAGGAATGACCAAACACTTGTTTAAAACAACGAAAAACGTTGAAGTTGGCGAATTCCAACGCATGCCTTACTCGGAAGCCATGGCGAAATACGGTTCCGACAAACCGGACATCCGTTTCGAAATGCTGATCAACGACATCAGCGAAGCCGTAAAAGGAAAAGATTTTAAAGTATTTGATGAAGCTGAATTTATTGGTGCTATTTGTGCCAAAGGATGCAGTGAATATACCCGGAAACAACTTGATGCCCTGACCAACTGGGTGAAACGTCCGCAAATTGGGGCCAAAGGAATGGTTTACCTGAAATGCAATAATGATGGCAGCCTAAAATCTTCAGTTGACAAATTCTATGGTGAAGAAGACCTGAAACAATGGGTTGACATTTGTGGCGCTGAAGCCGGCGACTTAATCCTGGTTCTATCAGGCGACAAAGAAAAAACATTGAAAGCCTTAGGTGAACTTCGTCTGGAAATGGCAAACCAATTGGGATTGCGCGATAAAGAAACATTCAAACCATTGTGGGTTGTTGACTTTCCGTTATTGGAGTGGGACGATGAAACACAACGATACTATGCCATGCACCACCCATTTACTGCACCTAAACCGGAAGATATTCCAATGCTGGAAACAGATCCTGGAAAAGTTCGGGCAAATGCATACGATTTGGTCATCAATGGTGTTGAAATTGGTGGTGGTTCTGTCCGTATTTTCAATTCCGATTTGCAAGCTAAAATGTTCGACTTGCTCGGGTTCACCAAAGAATCGGCTGAAGCTCAATTTGGCTTCCTGATGAGTGCCTTTAAATACGGGGCTCCTCCTCATGCAGGTATTGCTTTCGGTTTCGACCGTCTTGTTTCGCTATTCTGTGGCCTCGACAGCATCCGCGACACCATCGCTTTCCCGAAAAACAACTCAGGACGTGATGTTATGAACGACGCACCGTCACCAATTGCCGATGCTCAGTTAGACGAATTGAATATCAAAGTTGACCTGAAGGAAGACAAATAATCGTCTACCAACAGGATTGATACCTTGTTAACACCAACATATAAAAGGACTTTAACCCGTGAGTTAAAGTCCTTTTTTGATCCCCTTATAGCAGGTATTCCCATGCCTAAAAAAAGCCTCATTAGGAAAGCCTGAAATCTCGTCACCAAAAGATACTTATCTTTTACCAAAAAGATACGTGCGATTTTATGAAATGCCCCGTATCATTTGCTCAAAAGATACGGGTAATTTAAAATTTCTTCTATAATCTTTTTTTAAAAGTTAAGTATCTTTTAAAAAAAGACTATAGAGCTTTTCCCATACCGATCTATTACTTCAGGAAATCTTCCCGGATCGGATTAAAACTATCCACCAACCTCGCAGAAGGGGTCAGTAACTGAATACAATGTTTTTTACCTGAAGGAGCAGCAAATAAATCACCGGCTTTCAACTGAACCGGCTCTTCATCTTCACAGAAGAAAATAATTTCTCCGGCAGCCACATACGATGTTTGCTCATGAGGATGACTGTGTGGTGGTTCCGGTTCAGCCCATGGACCATCCGTGAAATCAATCAACACACTCATCAGATTATTGGTATGAATTATTTTTCGCTCTAATCCATCGCGAACTTTCTCATAAGGAACTTCATCAAATTTTAGTGTAGCCATAGTTTCGTAGGTTATATGAATGAAAAAAGGGAAACCCGTGCGAGTTTCCCTTTATATGTATGTCGTAAAAGATTAATCTTTAACAGTTTTCTTTCTTGACGAATAGTTGATGTGCAAAGCAGATGCTTTACGCAATTCTTGTTTGATATCGGAAACGATACCCATTTTAGCGAATTCATCAACTTTCAGAGATGTAATCATCAATGGTACTTCAGCTTCATCATGAGCTTCACGTTCTGCAGTAATGAAATCCATAATATCTGAAGGCTGAGCAAACTGGTCGTTCAGCTGAATACGTGGTTCTGTACCAAAAACTTTTTGAAATTGTTTTTGAGGTTCACCAACGTAAATATAGCTTACCAATGATTTCTTTTCCAACTTGGAAAGTTCAGTCGCTTCAGGAACGTGAATCATAACTTTCAGAGTCACTTCCCTCATCGTTGTACTAACCATGAAGAAGAATAGCAACATAAATACGATATCAGGCAACGAAGCGGTCGAAATTGGTGGCAATTCTTTACCACTGTCTTTTCTAAATTTTGACATATTCTATTTTCCTCCCACTTTTTTCGGTTCAGCTTCAGAGATCTTAGACGGATAAATTTCTTTAATCGCGTCTTGCTGATCCGTATCCAACTTATCGTAAGATTTACCGAATTTTTGTTCGGCTAATTCTTCTCTCAGGTCATTAATGGCACCAACCAACTCGTTTTGGACAGCAATATACGTTCCGTACGATGTACCACGGTCGTTTTGCAGCGAGATAACCCCTTTAGTAATTCCGGTTTCACCAAAATAAGGAACTTCCTTCATTGTTTTTTCTGGTAAATTTTCAGAATTATTCGGGTTAGCCATAAATTCTTTGGCTTTTTCTCTCAACTGATCAACTTCTAATGGTTCTCCTTCTACCAGCAACTGATCGTTGGCGTTAACCAACACTACAAATACGTTACGTTCCTTAATAGGAGGGGTATCGTCGTTGTTTTGATCTTCAGGTGGCATAGGTGGAAGTCTACGTTCCAAACCGCTGTCAACATCCATTGTGGTCGTTACCAGGAAAAAGATAAGCAACATGAAGGCGATATCGGCCAAAGATGCTGCGGGTATTTCAGGTACTTTTCTAGCCATAATCTAATTTTTCCTGTAATTATTCCACAATAAATTATTTAAATAAACGAGTTAACGGAGCTAAAGCAATAGCAATAATTGTCAAAAACAACAAGATATATGTTGCATACAATGTAGTACCGATCCACTTAGAAACAGTGTTGGTCAAGCTACCGTCTGTAACAAATTTATCTACTCCGTGGAATTGCGGGATGGCGTCAGATGCAAATACATAAGCAAGAGCAAGAACGACACCTGCAAAAACAATCGCTGTTAAGCCTTTTTTAGCAGCAGCCTTATCAGAAAATGTGTGAATAATCGCAAATACAACAGCAATAATTGCACTGGCAGCTAACAAGAAATATGACCAAGACAAGTTTGCATTGATCCATGTTCCCATGGTAGCGTCAGCTTTATCATCGCTAAGATTCATCATCATTGACACAATCAGAATAGCTGAAACTGCCAAAAGTACATACATTAAAATGTTTAATACTTTTTCAAGTTTCATAATTCAATTATTTTTTAAGATTGTGTTTTACTAAGATGTCAATCAAAGAAATAGAAGCATCTTCCATGCTGTTAATAATACTGTCGATTTTTGCTAAACAGTAGTTGTAGAAAATTTGAAGAATCATCGCAACAACAAGACCAGATACTGTTGTAATCAAGGCAACTTTAATACCACCGGCAACCAAAGACGGGCTAATATCACCAGCAACCTCGATAGCGTCGAATGCTTGGATCATACCGATTACTGTACCCATGAACCCTAACATAGGAGCCAAAGCAATAAACAGAGCTAACCAGCTCAAACCTTTTTCCAACAAACCTGCTTGTACACCACCGTAAGCTACAACAGTTTTTTCTACAACGTCGATACCTTCGTCTGAACGATCTAAACCTTGGTAGAAAATACTTGCAACCGGACCACGTGTGTTACGACAAACTTCTTTGGCAGCTTCGATACCACCTGTAGCCAAAGCATCTTCAACTTTCAACAATAATTTTTTGTTGTTTGAAGTTGACAAGTTCAGGTAGATAACACGTTCCAGAGACAACGCAAGACCTAAAATCAAACAGATCAATACGAATGACATGAATCCGGCACCCCCTTCGATGAACTTTTGTTTCAACTGGCTGTGTAAAGATTGTCCTTGTTCTGCTGTAGCAGCGGCTTCTTCTTCTGCATCAGCAGTAGCTGCCGGTGCAACAGTTTGTGCAGCTGTTACTGCAGTTGTGTCGGTAGCAGTTTCGTCCTGTGCTACGGCATTGTTCGATGCTCCCAAATAAAGCATCCCAAGTACTGCTATAAACGCAAATAGTTTTTTCATCATTGGTTTCAATTTTAATTAGTAAATCTCCTTATTTTATTTATACTATTTGATTGATATTCTGTTAGATTTGGAATAAATTCCACTCCTCACAAAAACATTTTCTTAATTTCCATTGTTAGCTTTAACGAGAACGAGACTGCGGAGAGAGAGGGATTCGAACCCTCGGTACACTTTTGGTGTACACACGCTTTCCAGGCGTGCCAGTTCAGCCACTCCTGCACCTCTCCAAGATCCGGCTCCTGTAAATTCGGGCTGCAAATTACAAAAAAATTGTAAAAAAAAAACAACTACTCGCTTATTTCACCGCTCATACTTTTGTTCATGTAAAGCTTGATATCATCCTCACTTAAACCCTGTCCGAGTAAATACATCAATTTTGTCACCGCTGCTTCTGTCGTCATATCTTTTCCACTGATTACTCCTGCATCGAGAAGTTCCTTACTCGTTTGATAGTGTCCCATCTTTACTGCTCCCCCCTCACACTGTGTCACAGTGACAATTACGAGTCGAAGACGAATCGCCTTTTTGAGCAAACGTGTAAACCAGCTTGCCGTTGGAACATTGCCGGATCCGTATGCTTCGAGGACAATTCCCTTCAAGCCCGGAATATTAATGACACTATCAAAAACAGCTTTACTCATGCCCGGAAAAATTTTCAGCACAACAACATTTTCATCAAAGGTTGTATGTACGTTCAGAATTCCCTTTTTACGAGCATAGTAAATATTTTCATAGTAATACTTGATATCAACCCCGGCCTTTGCCAGCAATGGATAATTTTGTGAATTGAATGCACTAAAATGATCAGCATGTCTTTTCTTCGTTCTGTTTCCACGCATCAACTTAAAATCGAAATAAATGCAAACCTCAGGAACTATCGCCATTCCGTTTTGCTTGGCGGCTGCAATTTCAATCGAGGTAATTAAGTTTTCTTTTCCATCGGTACGAAGAATTCCGATCGGCAGCTGCGAACCGGTAAAAACGACAGGCTTATCCAGATTTTCGAGCATATAGCTCATCGCTGATGCCGTGTAAGCCATGGTATCGGTTCCGTGCAGCACAACAAAACCATCGAACTTATTGTAGTTATTTTGGATAATCTTAGCCAGCCGGGCCCACTTCTTCGGGGTCATGTCTGAAGAATCGATCGGTGGCGTGAAGGTCATTGCCTCCAAATGATACCCCAATCGACTAAGTTCGGGGACTTCATCTAAAATCTGATCGAACTTTACTGGATTTAGAGCACCGTTTTTTTGCACCATGCCGATTGTACCACCGGTATAGATAATCAGAATTGACGGAACTTGCTTGTTAACGGAACTGATAAGCATCAAGAATAATTTTCAAATTTGAAATAAACTTTCTGCGTTTTGGGTTGATAGTCTAGCCAGGTCTTGAACACTCATTTGATGTAAATCCGCAACCTTCTGTGCGACGTAAATCAGGTAGGAGCTTTCATTACGTTTCCCCCGAAAAGGAACCGGCGTCAAATATGGTGCATCTGTTTCTAATATTATATGATATGGGTCAATCTTTTCAATTACTTTATCCATACCACTATTTTTAAACGTTACCACCCCGTTTACTCCAAGTTTAAATCCCAAAGCGATCACCTCATTGGCTTGTTCAACGGTTCCTGAAAAGCTATGAAACACCCCGCGTAAGTTTGGCGCTTTCTCTTCCTTCAAAACCTGCATCACCTCGTTGAATGATTCCCGTAAATGAATAACAATCGGTAAATCATACTTGACGGCCATCCGAATTTGTTTGCGAAAAGCATCGATTTGCTCTTTCACAAATGTTTTATCCCAATACAAATCGATACCAATCTCACCAATCCCGTAGAACTTTTGTTTTTGCAACCAAAACTCAACCAATTCAAGTTCCTCTTCATAGTCTTCATTCACCGAAGTGGGGTGAAGCCCCATCAACGGGTAACAAACTTGCGGGTATTGCTCCGTAAGGTCCAGCATTTTCCGAACAGTAGAACTATCAATATTGGGGAGTACAATTTTTCGTACTTCATTTTCGTAGGCCCGCTGAATAACATCAGCAATATCATCAGAGAAGTCTTCAGTATAAATGTGAGAATGCGTATCGATCAACATGTTTTTTGACAATTTATAACAAAGAAAACAGTTAAAATGAAATCGAACGTTGTTCGAATATTATCTTATTACTAATTCGCAAAAAGCCGGCGAAAGAGTGTTCAACTCTCAGGCCGGCTTCAACTATAAAATTATTGATTTTCAGACAACCCCCTGCGCCAACATGGCATCAGCTACCTTTACAAAACCACCAACATTGGCTCCTTTTACATAGTTTATCCGGGTGCCGTTTTTCCCGTATTTCACACAGGTCTCATGAATCTCCCGCATGATGATATGCAAACGGGCATCCACTTCTTCACGGGTCCAGTTCAGTCGCTGGCTGTTCTGTGTCATCTCCAGACCTGACACGGCAACACCTCCGGCATTCACGGCCTTACCCGGAGCATAATCAATGTGCTCAATTAAATATTCAACGGCCTCAGCTGTACATCCCATATTGGAGGCCTCAGCCAACAGGAAACATCCGTTTTCCACCAACATTTTAGCATCTTCCAGATCAACTTCATTTTGGGTTGCACAGGGAATCGCAATATCAACCTTTTGCTCCCATGGTTTACGTCCCGGGAAGAATTGCGCCCCAAACTCCTTCGCGTAAGGTTCAACAACATCATCATTCGTTGCACGCAAATCGAGCAAATAATCCACCTTATCACCGCTGATCCCTTCCGGATCAAAGATATATCCATCGGGACCGGAAATTGTGACAACCTTTCCTCCGAGCTCGTTAATTTTGGTAACAGCTCCCCAGGCAACATTCCCGAAACCGGAAACGGCAAAAGTTTGCCCGGCAATATCTTTCCCCAGATGCTCCAACATGTGATGCACAAAATAAACAGCACCAAAACCAGTCGCCTCCGGACGAATTAAACTTCCTCCCCAGGCCAGACCTTTTCCGGTCAACACACCGGTAAACTCATTCCGAATTCGTTTATATTGTCCGAATAAATAACCGATTTCGCGACCACCAACACCAATGTCGCCGGCAGGAACATCGGTATTTGGTCCGATATGTCGTTGCAATTCAGTCATAAAACTTTGGCAGAAACGCATAATCTCATTGTCTGACTTTCCTTTCGGACTGAAATCAGAACCACCTTTTCCACCCCCCATCGGAAGGGTTGTCAAACTATTTTTGAAAGTTTGCTCAAACCCTAAAAATTTCAATATCGAAAGAGTTACTGTCGGGTGAAAACGCAATCCGCCTTTATAAGGCCCTAATGCCGAATTAAACTCCACCCGGTAACCCCGGTTTATTTGAACTTCCCCCCGGTCGTCGATCCAGGGCACCCGAAACATGATGATCCGCTCCGGCTCAACCATACGCTCCAGAATTTTTGCGTTTTGATACCGGGGATTTTTTTGATAGACATCCCAAATGGTTTCTACCACTTCCTGAACAGCCTGATGAAACTCTGGTTCACCGGGTGTTCTCGCCTTCAAGGCTTCCATAAATTCATTCATATCCGTTCTCATCGCTTTTGAGATTGATTTACAATGATCGAAAACACAGAACAAAGGAAAGGATGAAAACGACATGAAAAACTGATTTTCGAACAAGTTTCTTTACCAACAAGATGTTTAATAGCAACAAAAAAGGCCGACTGCAAACCAATCAGCCTAAAAGTCAAGCTTACTATTCACTAAACAATTCCTTGTGCAATCATTGCTTGAGCAACCTTTACAAACCCGCCAATATTCGCGCCATCCACATAATTAATCCAGCCATTGCTCCGTTCACCATGTTTTTTACACATAGCATGAATCGTCTTCATAATAGTATGCAAACGCCCGTCAACTTCATCGCGAGTCCAATTCAATCGCATGCTGTTTTGAGCCATTTCCAGACCGGACACAGCCACACCACCTGCATTAGCGGCCTTTCCGGGAGCATACAAAATCCGGGCTTTCAAAAAGTGATGGACAGCCTCAGGTGTGCAGGGCATATTGGCCCCTTCACAAACCACCTGAACACCGTTTTTTAAAAGTAGAAGAGCATCTTCCTCATGAACTTCATTTTCGGTAGCACAAGGCAATGCGATATCACACGGGATCGACCAGGGGCGCTGACCCGCAAAGTATGGACAACCATATTTATCTGCATATTCTTTAATCCTACCACGCTGCTCATTCTTCAATTCAAAAATATAAGCTAGTTTTTCTTCATCAATTCCCTCCGGATCGTGAATAAAACCACTCGAATCTGACATGGTCACCACTTTACCACCAAGCTGCAAAACCTTCTGGGCCGCAAATTGAGCAACATTTCCCGATCCGGAAACGGCCACCACCTTTCCGTTCAAACTTTCCCCTTTGGTGCTCATCATTTCCTGTGCAAAATAAACAGCTCCGTAGCCTGTAGCCTCCGGCCTGATTAAACTGCCTCCCCATTCAATTCCTTTACCGGTAAGCACCCCGGTAAATTCGTTGCGCAACCGCTTATATTGTCCGAACAAAAAACCGATTTCGCGACCACCAACGCCAATATCTCCTGCCGGCACATCGGTATTCGGGCCAACATGACGAAAGAGCTCGCTCATAAAACTCTGACAAAAACGCATGACCTCCAGATCCGATTTGTTTTTCGGATCGAAATCCGATCCACCTTTTCCCCCTCCCATCGGCAAACTGGTCAAACTGTTTTTAAAAACCTGTTCGAATGCCAGGAACTTTAAAATGCTCAGATTGACTGTCGGGTGAAAACGCAGACCTCCCTTGTAGGGTCCAATGGCCGAATTCATTTCAATCCGAAAGCCTCGGTTAACCTGGATATTTCCTTGATCGTCAAGCCAGGGAACCCGAAAATGGATCACACGCTCGGGTTCAACCAATCGCTCCAAAATTTTCATTTTTAAATATTTTGGATTATCCAGCAAGTAGGGCGCCAGAGATTCAACAACTTCGTGAACAGCTTGATGAAATTCCAGCTGGTGCGGATCAATGGCTTTCACATAAGCCATAAAGTCATTAATAAAATCATCGATTGGCTTTTTCATAGCGATATAGATTATTTTACTTCAATTTCGGAATTATTTTCGAGAAACAGAAGCTGCTATCCAACAGAACAAGCTGACAAACAAAACATTGACCAAACAAATCAAAATTCACCGGTTACTCATCTGCATATTCTTTTCTCAAACCTTCTTAAAACCGTGACACATCAATAAATCCACCTACCTATAAGAAAATTAGGCATTGAACTAAAGAATTCTGGACTTTTATCTATTTGTTTTCAAATCAGGGTAATAATCTCATACTGTTTAATTAAATTTGTTTGGAAAAACCAAACCTCCAAATGAAACGACATTATCCCAATGCTATCCAATCGGTTTTGTTATTTGTGCAGTTATTTGCCCTGTTAACAATTGGAATTGCAGGATATAGCCTGTTCAACCACAAAACTAACCCGGAAAAAAGTTTAAGTGAGATCGATTCATTTGCATTCTATTCTATTAAAATAGCATGCCTCATCATCGTTTATATTCTTGCCTCACAAAAGTTAAAAACCAAAGAATCCTATTCACTCAAAAAACAGCTAAATAGTCATTTCACCAGTAGTTACATTTACGCACTGGCAGGCATTGTTGCTCTTATTTTCCTGATTGAGCCTCTGGAAAGAATTCTTCCGGCAACTCCTTTTCTTCAAGTCTATTTTAGCAACTTAAGCAAACTTCGGGTTGTATCCCTCTTCTACATTGTCATCCTTTCGCCCATTGCAAACGAACTACTTTTCCGGGCAATCATCCTTCGTGGTCTTATCAAAACATACAAACCACTCTATGCTATTACCCTGACATCTGTCTTATTCTCCTTATTTCATTTTTCACTACTACAGGTTATTGTGTCATTTCTGTTAAGCTCATTTATTGGCTTCGTCTATTGGCAAACGCGATCGGTTTTCCTTTGTATACTTCTTCATATTATTAATAATGGTATCGCTTACCTTATTATTCTCACAGTTGGAGAAATAAGCAGCTTCGAAAGCATGATCAGCAACACCCCGGTCTACCTGGCCCTCTATCTGGCTGCAGCAGCATTACTTTCAACCAGCTTACTTCAGATCTACAAAAGGAATGAACTAAAGCTCTAGCTTGCCGGATTCATCGGGAATATTTGTAATTTTGCAACGAACATTAATCAAGGAAGAACGATGAAAAGAGCAGAAATCCACACTGTTAAGGGAGTAATGAAAGTCAACTTCTATGAAGAAGATGCCCCGATAGCAGTAGAAAATTTTGTAAAGTTATCCAAATCAGGCTTCTATGACGGCCTAACTTTCCACCGTGTGATTCCAGGATTTGTAATCCAGGGAGGATGCCCCGATGGCACAGGAGCCGGTGGACCAGGCTATACAATTAAGTGCGAGTTGGATGGAAACAACCAATACCACGACCGTGGTGTATTGTCGATGGCTCATGCCGGACGCGACACTGGTGGTTCTCAGTTTTTTATTTGCCACAACCGGCAAAACACGAAACACCTCGACCGCCGTCACACTTGCTTCGGCAAAGTGTACGAAGGTCTGGATGTAATCGACGCGATTCGTGCCGGCGACGTTATCGAGAAGATTGTCATCATCGAAGAATAAAACAGAAGCCGGTTAACTGCCGGCTTTTTTTATTGGCCATCAGGCCTAACTCCACCATCATCAGCAACGGGTATGACACCAAACCTCAAAGGAATCCTGCTCACCCTCGGTTCCGTCTTCATGTTTGCCTTAATGGCCATCCTGGTGAGGGCTATACCACATGTCTCGTCTTTCCATTCAAGTTTTGTCCGGTTTACCATTGGATTAGCCATTGTTGGTATCCTGGCCATGTTTAAGTTGATTCCTCTCAAATTCCGGGATCGAAAAAATCTGTTTCTACGAGGATTCATTGGCGGTATAGCGGTTTACCTCTTCTACTTGTCAATTGTGCGATTGGGGGTTGGCAAGGGTTCAGCATACGTATACTCATACCCCGCATTTGCAACGCTGATGTCGATGTGGCTTTTGAAGGAAAAAGTTGAAGCCATCAAATTCGTACCGATTGCCTGTTCAATCGGCGGAATTTTATTATTAGCGCTCGGAGGAGTCAACAAACAAGGAGCCACCTTAGGATGGAACGAACTAATTGCCGTTGCAGCCTCGCTCACCACAGCCTTAGCCGTTGTCTATGTGAAAAAGCTCCACAACAGCGACAACTCATATGCCATCTTTTTTGCCCAAAGCATCATCGGTTTTTGGCTGTTCCTTATTCCATCGGGCCTAACCCAGGGAGCAGGAAATTCATTCGACCTGACTATTTTGATTATTCTTGGGCTTGTAGCAACCCTGGGGCAACTGGCAATGACCGAAGGATACCGCTATGTGAACGTAGCAACTGGATCACTTTTTCAATCCCTTGTTCCGGTGCTTAACCTGCTTTCAGGGTACTTCATTTTTCAAGAACATTTTACAACAACCGAAACCATGGGGGCTATCATCATTATTGCATCCTGCATTTCACTGGTTATTATCAATTACAGCATAGGTCGGAAAAGCCGAATCACGAAACTTGTTGAATAAAAGCCAAGCTATCTCGGGGAAAGCCATGCTCCGGGTAATTATCATGCTGCTCAACAGGTTTCAGTGCTCGCTCCGGGCAATTGAGGGGTCGCTCAACGGGATTCATATGTCGCTCAGCATGTTTTAGGGGTTGCTCGGAACGATTCTTATGTCGCTCAGCATGTTTCAGGGGTTGCTCGAGACGATTTAGACATTGCTCAGCATAAATCGAGGGTTGCTCCGGGTATATGAAACCACAATGTGCGCAAAGGAGACGCAAAGGATTATTTGATGATAATACTAAAATAACAGGACCAGATACAAATAAACAGGAGAAACAAAATCAACAAGGCTAAGCTTGTTTTATAGATCTGGGCCTCACCATAAAAAGGATGAGCAGAAACAACACAACAGCGATTACTGCTCCACCATAAAAAGCCATCGTAACACCCCCCACTGCGTAAAACAGACCAATAACCAAAGGGCCAATTGTTTGCCCAACGCGCAACACCATGGAATTAAGCGACATAAAAGCAGCCCGTTCGCGAATAGAGGCCAAACCTACCAACATATTTTGAATAGAGGGAATTAACAGGCCATGACCAAGCCCAAACAAAATCAGGCCACCTATAATTTCGCCCCATTGGAAAGCTCCACTCAACACAAACATCGACGAGAAATAGAAAACAGCCGCCAGCAACATCTGAAGCTTAGGTCTTATAAATTTATTAATTACCGGAAGCTGAAATGAAGTAAACGCTGTAACTGCCGACATCAACGACATGGCACCACCGATAACTACCGAACCAGACTCCATCCGCACCCCCAGCAATAAGGGGAAATAAGTGAGATAAGCGCCATACAGAATGACAAAGACAAGAATATTGGCACCGAAAAGCCCCCAAACAATTTGCCTGTTTACGGTTGCCCAGACATTGGCAAAGTAGTCTTTCAATCCTAATTTGTTCGAAGGTTCCGGATTTTCCAGTTTTTGAAGAATAACCACGGCCAACGGAATAGCCAACAACGGCAACAAAAATACATATTGCCACCCAAGGGCTGTCAATAAACCACCAATGGCCGGATACGAAGCAGTTCCGATACTCAACACACTGGCATTGTATCCCATTGCTGCAACCCTCTTTTCTCCGGTAAACAAATCACCAATGAGAGTAATATTAATACTGGCAAGGCTGCTGGCCCCAACCCCTTGCAAAAAACGCCAAAATAAAAGCCAGTAAAAGTCCCGAACAAAAAAACAAGCAACCCCTGCCAAGCCAAAAAGCACCAACGAAGGAATCAAAATCAGCTTGCGCCCCAAACGATCAGCCAAAACCCCTGCCAAAGGAGTTAAAGCTATGCCGGGCAGTGTAAAAGCCACAATCAGCCAACCAACCTGATGCGCAGTAATTTCAAAATAGCGGATTACCTCAGGAAAGGCAGGTGTAATACTTGCCACCCCCATCACCGCGATGAGCGTCACTCCAAAAATAAGATGGAGATTTCTATTTTTCAGAATAGCTTGTTGCATCCTCATATCAGTGCATTAAAATCAGACGCGGCCCCCTCATTCTTAAGTCCGGCAGTCCGTCATGGAGTTCAATTTCACTAAAGATAAGCACAACCCATTGTTTTCACGAATCCTGAATAAAAAAAAAAGCTACTGACTTCACCTCTGCGAAACCAGTAGCCTCTTCCAGCATTTATAATTACAATTCTATACGTTCACCATACTATTTTCACCGCCAAAACTATTTGCGGCATATCCATCGGCATCAGGATCGTTATACCACTCCTCTCCGCCAACCAGGTAGCGGAACTCATAGGATTTTCCGGTTTCTAACTCCAGCAAGCAAGTAAACTCACCACTTTTCAACTTATTCATTGGGGTCTCAATCGGATCCCAATTATTAAAGTCTCCTACGACTGTAACAGAATCGGCACCAGCAGCCATTTCTTTTGAAACACGGAAAGTTACTTTACAAACCGGCTTCGTTTTTAACATTTGTTTCTTTAAGCTCATAACAATAACAATTTTCTATAAGGTAATTCATTGATTCTAAAAGCTAAATTTAAAAGGCTATGACTAAAAGACATTCCATACACAAACGATATTTTGAGTTTATTCTCAATAAATTAACATTTATTTCGTCCATTCCCTACTGCGTATCTTTTGTGTATCCAGTACAATAACCACAGCCTTCAAAGCCTTACTTATCCTAAATGTAAGTATAAAATCAGTTAACTTCTACCATGCTTTCTTATGCTTTTTAGTCGAAAAGAATTCCATGTACTCTGCTTACTTTTTTCTATCTTTGCGCCTCAGTTTTAGAATGCTTAAAATCAACCATTACCATGGAATACAAATTCTGGGAAATTGAGCCTAAGTGGCAGGCTTACTGGGAGGAACATAAAACCTTCAAAACAGAAAATGACTTTTCGAAGCCCAAATATTATATTCTCGACATGTTTCCTTATCCATCAGGTGCAGGATTACACGTCGGTCACCCCGAAGGATACACTGCGACTGATATTATAAGCCGCTACAAAAGAATGAAAGGGTTCAACGTTCTTCACCCTATGGGATGGGATGCTTTCGGGTTACCGGCAGAGCAATATGCCATTCAAACAGGAACACACCCGGCTATCACAACCCAGAAGAACTGCGACAACTTCCGTCGTCAGATCAAAACATTGGGATTGAGTTACGACTGGGATCGTGAAATCAATACAACTGATCCTAAATATTTCAAGTGGACACAGTGGATTTTCACCAAACTATATAATACCTGGTTTGATGCCGAACAAGGTAAAGGTCGTCCAATCACCGAACTTCCTATTCCGGCAGAAGTTAAAGCTGAAGGCGAAGCAGCTGTTAAAGAATACATCAGCAAAAAAAGACTGGCTTATTACGACAATGCACAGGTTTGGTGGTGCCCGAACTGTAAAACAGTTTGTGCTAACGAGGAAGTACTGACCGACGGATCGCACGAGAAATGCGGACACCAGGTAAATCGCAAGAACTTGAAACAATGGTTGCTTCGCATTCCTCATTACGCTCAGCGTTTACTGGAAGGACTGGACGAGCTGGACTGGCCGGAAGGTGTGAAGGACATGCAGAAAAACTGGATCGGTAAATCGACTGGTGCCGAAGTTGATTTCGCGCTGGATGGTGTTGACCAAAGACTGCGCGTGTACACGACCCGTCCCGACACGTTATTTGGGGCAACTTATATGGTCGTTTCTCCGGAGCACCCGATGATGGACGAGATCGTCACTACTGAAAAGAAAGAAGAAGTAGCGAAGTACATTCAGGCCGCTGCATTAAAGTCGGATTTGGATCGTACCGAACTGAATAAAGATAAAACCGGCGTATTTACCGGACGTTATGCTATTAATCCAATCAACGGAACACAAATTCCGGTGTGGGTTGCCGATTATGTTTTAATGGGCTACGGAACCGGTGCCATTATGGCCGTTCCTGCACACGACACCCGCGACTTCGAATTTGCAGAGAAGTTTGAGATTCCAATCATTTGCATTCTCGACCCCAAAGATGCTGATGAAGAAACCCGTGAAAAAGTATTAGCAGGAAAAGCTTGCTGGACGGAAGACGGTGCTTACATTAACTCGGCAAGTGATGCAAGCGGAATCGACATCAACGGATTAAATAAAAAAGATGGCATCGCTAAAGTAATTTACTGGCTTGAAGAGAAAGGAATTGGCAAAGCCACTGTTAACTTCAAGTTACGCGATTGGTTGTTTAGCCGCCAGCGCTATTGGGGCGAGCCATTTCCCGTCATTCACTGGGAAGATGGTGAGATTGAATTGGTGAATGAAGACCTGCCTGTTACTTTACCCGAGTTGGAAAAATTCGAACCGGGAGAAGGGGGTGAATCTCCCCTGGCAAACGCCGGCGACTGGCTGACGGTCGTAGACAAAAATGGCCGTAAAGGTCGTCGCGAAACGAACACCATGCCTCAATGGGCCGGATCGTGCTGGTATTACCTTCGCTATATCGACCCCAAAAACGATGAATCAATCTTCGACCCGAAAGTAGAAAACTACTGGATGCCGGTCGACCTGTATATTGGTGGTGCTGAACACGCCGTACTTCACTTATTGTACTCTCGTTTCTGGCACAAAGTGTTGTTTGACCTGGGAGTTGTATCTACCAACGAACCATTCAAAAAGCTGTTCAACCAAGGAATGATTCTGGCTTTCGCTTACGAAACTCAGGCAGGTGCTAAAGTTGCTTCGGATTTAGTTGAAGAGAAAGAAGGGAAATACTTCCACACCGAAACCGGTGAAGAATTACGCCAGATTGTAGCTAAAATGTCCAAGTCACTGAAAAACGTCATCAACCCGGATGATGTTGTTCAAAAATACGGTGCCGACTCTCTGCGTTTGTATGAGATGTTTATGGGACCGCTTGACGACACAAAACCATGGGCTGAGAATGGTGTGAAGGGTGTATTTGGATTCCTTGGCCGCGCTTGTCGTTTCTTCGGAAATATGGACAATATTGTTGATGGCGAAGAAGACAAGGAAATTTTGAAGCTCTTGCAACAAACCATCATCAAAGTTGGTGAGGATATTGAAAACCTCAAATTCAACACGGGAATTTCTGCGTTAATGGTTCTCAATAACCTGGCAATGAAAAAGGGCAAAGTCACCAAAGCTACTGCCGAAACTTTTGCAAAGATCCTTGCCCCATATGCGCCTCACTTAGCAGAGGAATTGTGGCAACTATATGGCAACAGCAACACATTGTCGTACGAAGCCTGGCCTGAAGCCGACACCAGCCTGCTGGTTGAAGATTCATTTGAATACCCGGTTTCATTCAACGGCAAAGTACGCTTTAAATTAGCAATGCCGCTGGATGCTGCAAAAGATGAAATTGAAAAAACAGTCTTAGCCCACGAACAGGCACAAAGATGGCTCGATGGTAAAACACCGAAGAAAGTCATCATTGTACCGAAAAAGATCATCAACGTGGTGTTATAAAAAAGAACCAACCGATTATACATAAAGGGCTTCACTTAGGTGAGGCCCTTTTTTATTAATTACAAAAGACCATTCCACCCATTCGAAAAGAGCACAATAACCCCCCAGGGTGATCCGTTAAACAAACTAGGGACTAGTTATTTTTATCTGATTTTAAATGAAAAGAGTATCTTTCATTTTCATATTGATTTTCATGGGAATAGCCTGTTTTTCTCAAAACAATTCTTTTGAGGCTCCCAATTACCGAAAGATCCAATGAAAGATTTCGAGAAAACGGAGCGTCTACTATTACCCCAGGCTATTGGACAGATACTTGCAGGCCGACACAACACTAAACCTGACAGCAATGCGGTATTTGTACTACGGATTTTGTTTCTCAAGCAGGTATGCTCCCTACATCCCTAATTCGGAATTGGACAGCCTGATGTTTCTAACTAAAAGCGGAACTATCACTCACCAACAAATTGAACGGATTATAACATTATCCGAAAAAATCTTAACTGATTACCCGGTTTCACTCTACGCCTTACGATGCCAAATCTACGGACTCGAGCAATCGGGCAACCACCAGAAAGCAGAATTCAGATACCGCCAATACCAAATGCTTATCGATGCACTTCTAAGTTCCGGAGATGGTTCTTCAAAACAACAGCCTTTTTATGTGATCGATCCGGCACACGAATACGATGTTATTATCGCATCGCACATGGAATTTAAAGGGATACAATATCAAATAGGAGCCAACGATTTTCTGGAAATTATGCCCAACAGAAAAAAACTTAAGGGCCTATACTTTAATATAGACCCTTGCCTTGTATTTTTAAGTAAGAATACGCCTACTTATTATCGCGATATAGCAACTTTCCTGCGCTAAAATGCTAGTTGCCCATCTCGGAAATGAACTTGATACGCATCAACCGAATTTCCTCTTCCGAATATTCGTCTTCACCAAGCTCATCCAACGCAGCCTGAACAGAATCTTCTTCAGATTCGCGGAAATAATCGAACACTTCATCCTGATGGTCTTCATCAAGAACTTCGTTGATATAATAATCGATATTGATGCGGGTTCCCGAATTGACGATTGCTTCAACCTCACCAATTAATTCTTCCATTGAGATACTCTTCGAATCAGCAATATCCTCCAGCGACATCTTACGGTCGATCGCCTGAATGATTTCCACCTTCGTTTTGGATTTGTTGGCAACAGTTTTCATCACCATATCCTGAGCTCGCTCAATTTCGTTTTCCTCCACATAGTTTTTGATCAATGCCACGAACTCTTTTCCATAACGGCGTGCTTTTCCATCACCGACTCCCTGAATATGCTTCAACTCCTCAATGGTAATCGGGTATTGAATTGACATATCAGAAAGTGACGGATCCTGAAAGATTACAAAAGGTGGCAGACCCAGCTTCTTCGAAACTTTTTTGCGCAAATCTTTCAACAGCTCAAACAACTCGGGATCTCCTGCCGAACCGGAAGCCGGACCAGAAACGGTGTTGTATTCTTCTTCCAATTCTGCGTAATTATGGTTTCGAACCAACAAAAACGATTCGGGCTTTTCAATAAAATCCAAACCTTTCGGTGTCAACTTCAACAACCCGTAGTTCTCAATATCCTTGCTGATTAAACCTGCAATCATACTCTGACGGAAAACAGCATTCCAAAAATGATGACTATGATCGTCTCCGTTTTTAAAGGCTTTCAACTCATCGTGATGAAACGATTTTATCGCTGCAGTTGCCCGGCCGGTCAAAATATCAGAAATATGCTCAGCTTTATACTTTTCTTTGACTTCCTGAATGGCCAACAAAGCACGCTGAACTTCATCCGACGCTTCAACCTGCTCTTTCGGATTCAAACAGTTATCGCAGTTTCCACAAGGCTCCTCCAGTGTTTCGCCAAAATAGTTCAACAGAATAATTCGTCGGCAGATTGCTGACTCAGCATACGAAGCTGTATCCAAAAGCAATTGTCGTCCGATTTCCTGTTCAGCAACCGGCTTGCCCTGCATAAATTTCTCCAACTTCTGAATGTCTTTATACGAATAGAAGGCAATACACTGTCCTTCGCCACCATCACGACCGGCACGGCCGGTTTCCTGGTAGTAACCTTCCAGGCTTTTCGGAATATCATAGTGAATAACAAAACGGACATCCGGCTTATCAATACCCATCCCAAAAGCAATAGTTGCCACGATCACATCAACATCTTCCATCAGGAATTTGTCCTGGTTTCCGCTTCTGGTCGCCGAGTCCATCCCGGCATGATAAGGCAAAGCATTAATACCATTCACATTCAAAAGCTCCGCAAGCTCTTCCACCTTTTTCCGGCTCAAACAATAGATAATGCCGCTTTTCCCTTCATTCTCTTTAATAAAGCGAATGATTTGAGCCTCGGGCTTTGCCTTAGGCTTAATCGAGTAATAAAGGTTTGGCCGGTTAAACGAAGCCTTAAACACATTGGCTCCCAACATGCCCAGGTTTTTCTGGATATCGTGTTGCACCTTGGCTGTAGCCGTAGCTGTTAACGCAATAATCGGTGCCGATCCAATATCCTGAATAATCGGACGAATACGACGATACTCCGGCCGGAAGTCGTGCCCCCACTCCGAGATACAGTGCGCTTCGTCAATGGCATAAAATGAAATCTTTACTGATTTTAAAAAATCGACATTCTCCTGTTTCGTTAACGACTCGGGCGCGACATACAACAATTTTGTCAAGCCGCTAGACACATCATCTTTCACCTGCTGTATTGCCTGCTTCGATAACGACGAATTCAAAAAGTGTGCGATACCATCGTCCGTGCCAAAGCTACGGATCGAGTCCACCTGATTTTTCATCAAGGCTATCAAGGGAGAAATAATAATAGCAGTTCCATCCATTATTAAAGCCGGAAGTTGGTAGCATAACGATTTTCCTCCTCCGGTCGGCATTAATACAAAAGTGTCATTTCCGTCGAGTACACTTTTAATCACCTCCTCCTGCTGACCTTTAAAACGATCAAATCCAAAATATTTTTGTAATTGATCAGTCAATGTGAGATTATTCTCCATAAAGCCAATACATTTTTATTCTCTTTATTCTCCTGTTTTTTAAGCGAAATCTAAGATAGCTAAAAACATTTTCATCTGGCAAGCTTTTATCAATTTAGTCTGTTTTCAAAAGCGTTAAAAAAATATAAGAAATTGCTTTCTTGGTACAATTATGAATATAAGACTATATTTGTTGCCGTTTGTATAAGTGAATTCAGCTTGTATTTACAGTGATTATTTTTCAATTTATGGCCGAAGAACAAAACACAAAAAAAAGCAAAGGAGAAAAGGAAGAAGAAGCAGAGATGTCCTTTCTGGAACATCTGGAAGTCCTGCGCTGGCATCTAATCCGTTCATTTGGAGCCATTCTGTTTTTTTCCATCCTGGCCTTTATTAATAAGGATATCATTTTTGATCAGATCATCATGCATCCCAAGATGCCTGACTTTTGGACCAACCGAATGTTCGCCCGACTGGCTGATCTGACCGGGGCTGATTCACTGCGCATAAACACAGGCGATCTTCACTTAATAAGCATTTCAATGGCCGGCCAGTTCATGACTCATATCTGGACATCTCTGGTCGCTGGTTTAATCGTTGCTGCGCCCTATGTCATTTGGGAATTTTGGCGTTTCGTTAAACCGGCTTTATACGACACGGAACGGAAGCACTCAATGGGTGCTGTTTTTTACATGAGCATCCTTTTTATATGCGGCGTACTTTTTGGCTATTATTTAATTGTACCTCTTTCAGTACATTTCTTAGGTTCGTATTCGATAAGCACGGAGGTTGAAAACCAAATTAACGTACTCTCGTACATCAGCACGGTTACATCCATAACGATTGCAGCCGGAATTATTTTCGAGCTACCGGTACTGGTTTTTTTCCTGAGTAAAATTGGGATCTTAACACCGGGAGTCATGAAAAAATACCGCCGACACTCGTACGTTGCCCTATTGGTTGTGTCAGCAATCATTACTCCGCCCGATGTGTTTAGTCAAATAATGGTATGTTTGCCACTTGTCCTTCTATACGAAATCGGTATTATTATATCGAAACGAGTCAACAAACAAGCAGAAGCCGCCATTGATAACATTTAACAACTCGCAAAGCACCATCAGTTATGAAGTTAAGAGCAGATAACATTGTAAAGAAATATAAAAAGAGAACCGTTGTAAAAGGCGTATCGTTCGAAGTTAACCAAGGCGAAATTGTTGGCTTACTTGGGCCAAACGGAGCAGGAAAAACAACTTCATTTTATATGATTGTAGGCTTGGTGCAACCGTTGAGCGGCAATGTCTATCTGGACGACCTGAATATTACCAATATGCCGGTTTTCAAACGGGCACAAAAAGGAATCGGCTACCTGGCACAGGAAGCATCGGTTTTCCGTAAGCTGAGCATTGAAGACAACCTAAAAGCCGTACTCGAAATGACCAATTTCACCAAAGCACAGCAAAAAGAAAAAGTTGAATCACTACTCGAAGAATTTCGCCTGACTCATATTCGTAAGAGTAAAGGCTATCAACTTTCAGGAGGTGAACGTCGCCGTTGCGAGATTGCACGGGCATTAGCGATCGACCCGAAATTTGTTTTGCTGGATGAACCTTTCGCCGGTGTTGACCCGATTGCCGTTGAAGATATCCAGGAAATCGTTCGTACGCTGGTGGAAAAAAACATTGGAGTATTAATTACGGACCACAACGTTCACGAAACACTTTCAATCACGAATCGCTCTTACCTGCTATTTGAAGGATCAATTCTGAAAGCAGGAACAGCCGAAGATCTGGCTAATGATGAGGACGTTCGTCGGGTATACCTGGGGCAAAATTTTACCCTTCGTTAAAGACCTGCTGAAAAATATTTCAGACAAATTCACTTCTTATTTGCAGATATAAATTTTTGCCTTATATTTGCGCCTCGATTAGCGGACGTGGCGGAATTGGTAGACGCGCTAGACTTAGGATCTAGTGTCTTACGGCGTGGGGGTTCGAGTCCCTTCGTCCGCACAAAACGAAAGCTCAACCGCTATGCTTGACAACTTGTCAAGCAAGCGGTTTTTATTGATTTATAGCATAGGCTTTTCAGCCTTAGTAAAACGGTAACTTATTGGTTATCCGATCTTTTTCCAAAAATTAAGTGGAACTTTTATGAATATTACAAAAGAAAACATCAACGAGCTAAATGCCACAATTACCGTTAAAATCGAGAAGAACGATTACGAAGCAACGGTAAACGAAACCTTAAAAGACTACCGTAAAAAAGTCAATATGCCGGGCTTCCGTCCTGGAAAAGTTCCTGCCGGTCTGGTCAAAAAAATGTACGGAAAAGCAATTCTGGCAGACGAAGTCAACAAGATGTTATCAAATAACTTGTCAAAATACCTGGTTGACGAAAATTTGAACATTCTGGGAGAACCTCTTCCAAACGAAGAAAAACAACCAACCATTGACTGGGATAATGATATTGACTTCGAATTTATTTTCGACGTTGCTATGGCTCCGGAAATCGAGGTTAAATTGGACAAACGCAAAAAGTTTACTTACTACAGCATCGACATTGATGATGAAATGGTAAACAAACAAGTTGAATCATATACCAGCCGTTTTGGTACAAACGAAGTAACTGAAGTTGCTGGCGAAAAAGACACGCTTCGTGGTGACTTTGTACAGTTAGACGCTGAAGGAAACGAATTGGCTGACGGTATCAAAGCTGAGAAAGTGATCATCGCTATCGACTTGATGAAAGACGAAGCTGCTCGCAACGAAGCGATCGGTAAAAAAGCCGGTGATGTTTTGGTTTTCGATCCAATTAAAGTTTACGAAAACAGACACGAAGTTGGTCACATGTTGAATGTTTCTCACGAAGAAGCTGAAAACATTGAAGGAGATTTCAAATTCACAATCGCTGAAGTATTAACATTCAAACCAGCTGAGATGAACGAAGATATGTTCAAGAAAGCTTTTGGTGATGATACTGAGGTGAAAACTGAAGAAGAGTTCCGTGCTAAATTGAAAGAAGAATTAGCAAACCAATTCGTTCAATCAAGCGACTATAAATTCGCACTGGATTCACGCGACTCATTAGTTGAGAAAATCGCTATGGATCTTCCTGAAGAATTCCTGAAACGCTGGTTGAAAGCAACAAATAACGAATTAACTGAAGAGCAAATTGAAAATGATTTCGATAGCTTCATGAAAGATTTGCGCTGGCAGTTGATTAAAGATCGTATTGTTCGTGACAACGAAATCAAGATCGATGAAGCCGACGTTAAAGAGGGTGCCAAACAAATGGCAGCTTACCAATTCAGCCAATATGGAATGCACAATGTACCGGACGAACACCTGGAAAACTATGCAGGCCACATTTTAGGAAATGAAGAAGAACGCAGACGTGTAGCCCAAAAGGCACTGGACGATAAAGTTTTGGAAACAATTAAATCGAAAGTAGCATTAGATGAACAATCAATCAGTTTCGATGAATTTAACAAATTGCTCGAAAACTAGTCCTCGCTGATAGGGGAAAGCATATTTTTTTAACTTTGTAAAAATCGGCTCTCAAGTAGCTACAATAGCCTTGAGATAATTTTAACCCGATTTTTACAAAGTTTTTTTTTAACCGGAGGATAACCAAATGAATGACGCTAAAGAATTCCACAAATATGCTACCAAGCACAAGGGTATCAGCAGTTTGACAATGCATCGCTACGATTCAATCTTTACCAACAGCCTGACCCCTTACATTATTGAAGAACGTCAAATGAATGTTGCAACGATGGACGTTTTTTCCCGTTTGATGATGGATCGCATCATCTTCCTGGGAACTCCAATCGACGACTATGTAGCCAACATCATCCAGGCTCAGTTGCTTTTCATGGAGTCAACAGATCCAACAAAAGACATTCAGATTTACTTCAACACACCGGGAGGTTCAGTTCACGCCGGCCTGGGTATTTACGATACCATGCAATATATCTCTCCTGAGATCGCAACAATCTGTACCGGAATGGCTGCGTCAATGGGTGCTGTATTGCTGACTGCAGGAACTGAAGGAAAACGCTCGGCATTGAAACACTCACGTGTCATGATCCACCAACCCATGGGAGGTGCTCAAGGACAAGCTTCTGATATTGAAATTACAGCCCGTGAGATTTTAAAATTGAAAAAAGAGCTCTACGATATTATCGGCAGACATGCCCACAAAACTTTCGAAGAAGTAGAACGTGATGCGGACCGCGACTACTGGATGACTTCGGAAGAAGCAAAAGAATACGGCATGATTGACGAAATATTGGTGCGGGGCTAAAGCATTCTGACAAAGGAGAAATAGAAAATGGATAAATGTTCTTTTTGCGGACGGGAGAAAAAAGATGTAAACCTGCTGATCGCCGGCATGGAAGGTCACATTTGTGACCGTTGTATTGAGCAAGCCTACGCGATTGTAGAGGAAGAATTCAAAACTGATACTGAATTCGACCTGACAGGCATTCAGCTCCTGAAACCAAAAGAAATGAAAGAGTTCCTCGATCAATATGTTATTGGTCAGGATCAGGCAAAGAAAATTCTTTCAGTAGCGGTATACAACCACTACAAAAGGCTGAAACAAAAGGTACAAACCGACGAAACAGAGATTGAGAAATCAAACATCATCCTCGTTGGTCAAACCGGTACAGGTAAAACCTTACTGGCTCGTACCATTGCTAAGATGTTACATGTTCCCTTTACCATCGTCGACGCAACTGTTTTAACAGAAGCCGGCTATGTGGGTGAAGACGTGGAAAGTTTGTTGACTCGCTTATTGCAGGCTGCCGACTACAATGTAGAGGCTGCCGAACGTGGTATTGTATTCATCGACGAGCTTGACAAAATTGCCCGCAAAGGCGATAACCCGTCAATTACCCGCGATGTTTCAGGTGAAGGTGTTCAACAAGGCTTACTGAAACTGCTCGAAGGTTCTACTGTTAATGTTCCGCCACAAGGTGGTCGTAAGCACCCTGAGCAAAAAATGATTCCGGTAAATACCAAGAACATTTTATTCATCTGCGGTGGTGCATTCGATGGCATCGAAAAGAAAATTGCCAACCGGATGAATACTAAAGTTGTTGGTTACGGTGCTCAAAAGAAACTCGACAAGGTGGACAAGCAAAACCTGTTGCAATACGTTTCACCACAGGATTTGAAAAGCTTTGGTCTGATCCCTGAGATCATTGGCCGTTTGCCGGTATTAACATACCTGCAGCCGCTGGATCGTCAGGCCTTGCGCAACATCCTGACGGAACCGAAGAACTCGTTGATCAAGCAATACATTAAATTGTTTGAGCTAGACGGTATTGAATTACACTTTGAGGAAGAGGCACTCGAATTCATCGTTGACAAAGCGGTTGAGTTTAACCTGGGTGCACGTGGATTGCGTTCAATTTGTGAGAACATCATGATTGATGCCATGTACGACAGCCCAACCGATGGCGTGAAGCAGCTCAATATAACAAGAGAGTATGCAGCGTCGAAATTCGATACTGAAGATCATCATCGATTAAAAGCAAGCTAATATAAACGAATGCCGGATTAACGTCCGGCATTTTTTGTCTGACCTATACTTATTCTTCATGATTCACTTTAAAAACGTGTCCCTGTCCTTGGGGAATAAGCAACTGCTCGATCATTTTAATCTCACCATTGCCAATGGCGAAAAAGTCGTCATCGCGGCACCATCAGGAGCCGGCAAATCATCGCTATTGAAATTACTGCTGGGTTTTTTCGAACCCGACAAAGGAAAAATCACCTTTAACAAACTGGAGATCAAACCGGAAAATATGCGGCAAATCCGCAGCCAGGTCGGATACCTTAGCCAGGGCATTGATTTTCCAAACGGTAAAGTTGAAGATGTCTTTCAGGAAATTTTTCAGTACACGGTCAACAAACACCTTCCCTTCAGCAAGGAAATCCTTTTGGAGAAAGTTCGTGAGTTGAAGCTGGAGGACAACATCCTCCAAAAGAATACAATTCAAATTTCGGGGGGTGAACGCCAGCGTTTAGGCTGGATCCTGCTAATGCTCCTTGACCGTCCCGTGCTGCTACTCGACGAACCGACTTCAGCCCTGGACGATCAGATGAAGCGCTATTTTGTGGATTATATCAGCCGAAGCAAGAAAACCGTCATATGTTCCAGCCACGATTCCGAGTGGCAAACCGCCCCCATGCGCATCATTAAAAATTTACGCTCATGAACACCCCCAACATCAGCATAAGTGGTATTGTTGCAGGCTTGCTTTTGCTTGTTCCTGTCGTGCTGGTGGTGTGGAAACTCAAGCTCGGCCTCAACAAAAAGCTACTGTTGGCCGTTGGACGTATGTTAGTGCAATTAGGCTTTGTAGCCGTGTACCTGATCTATATCTTCAAGCTCGACAACCCGCTGATCAATATCGCTTACGTTTTTATGATGGTGTTCTTCGCTGCGCTTTCGGGCATTAAAAACTCGGCCATGCGACTGCGCAGCTTCCTGTGGTCTACTTTCCTGGCCATGCTGCTGCCAACGCTGTTCACCATGCTCTATTTCAACCTGTTTATAACACAGCTTTCCAACATTTTACAGGCCAACATTTTTATTCCCATTACCGGGATGATGCTGGGAAATATTCTGCGCTCGAACATTGTTGCCCTGAAAAGCTTTTTCAACCAGGTGCAAACACAGGAAAAGGTATACCAATACCTGCTGGCCACTGGTGCCAGCCGCCGCGAAGCTCTTCAACCATTTTTTAAAGAAGCAGTACGAACAGCGATGGCTCCCAATATGGCAACCATGGCTACGGCCGGCTTAGTGTCCTTACCCGGAGTAATGACCGGCCAGATCATCGGTGGTTCCGATCCATCGCTGGCCGTAAAATACCAGATTATGGTGATGGTAATAATCTTTTTCACCGGGCTGTCAAGCATCCTGCTACAACTGTTTTTTGCCATTCGCCAATGTTTCGACAAGCACGACCAATTCAACAAGAGCATGCTTCACTAGTCATCACTCTTCCCCTTTTCATTTATTAACAAAATATTCACCCGGCTCTTTCAACCAATACCGGTACCAGCTGTTAATTTTGCTGACAACTCAAAAAACAGATAACGTATGAGATGGAGAAAGGTATTGAGTTTTGTACTCGCCACATGGTTCACAAGTAGCTTTGCTGTGGCACAAAGCAATCAGTTGAAAGAACTCGACATTAACCTCGAAAACTACAAGTATCCCTACCCCGTTCACTTTATTACACTGAACAACCAGGGACAAGCCCTAAAAATGGCTTACATGGATGTCCATCCGGAGCATCCCAACGGCAAGAACATCATGCTGCTGCATGGGAAAAACTTCAACGGAGCATACTGGGGACGTACAGCCAAGCGATTGGCGGCCGAGGGATTCCGGGTCATTATTCCCGACCAAATAGGCTTTGGAAAGTCGACCAAGCCCGAACATTATCAATATTCTTTTCAGCAGTTGGCAATCAATACAAAAGCCATTCTGGACACACTTGGGATTGAAAAGACCAGTGTGCTGGGGCACTCAATGGGCGGCATGTTAGCCACTCGTTTTGTATTGATGTTTCCGGAACGAACCGACAAGTTTATCCTGGAGAACCCGATTGGGCTGGAAGACTGGAAACTGAAGGTGCCCTACAAGCCCATTGATTGGTGGTACCAAAATGAATTGAAAAAATCGTACAAGAGCATCCGGGCCTACGAATCGGAAAGTTACTACGATAATAAATGGAAACCGGAATATGATGAATGGGTGAACCTGCTGGCCGGCTGGACACTAAATAAAGACTACAAGTTGATTGCATGGAATGCCGCCCTGACTTACGACATGATTTTCACCCAACCGGTGTGTTACGAGTTTAAAAACGTAACCGAACCTACCTTGCTTATTATCGGGCAACGCGATCGCACGGCACTGGGCAAGCCATTGGTAAGCCCCGAGGTACGCAAAACCATGGGGAACTATCCGGAACTCGGACGCAAAACGCACCAGGAAATCAAAGGCAGTCAACTGGTTGAAATCGACGGCATAGGGCACCTGCCCCACATTGAAGCCTTCGACCGTTTTATAGAGCCGCTGGTGAAATTCCTAAAAGAGTAGATTGAATCCTGATAAAGAGGGTGTGGCATCCAGTCATACCCTCTTTTGTTTTGAAAGTCCCTTCAGATTCCATGTTCCAAGTTCCATGTTCCAAGTTCCAAGACAACCCAACAACTTCCGATAACAATGACAACCTGATGCCTGGAATTCCGGTCTTGATAAAAGGCTGAAAATGCTTCGAGCTTATTTCCTCATTTAAGCTGAAGAAATTTCGGTTCTAATTGCTTTCATTCCTATTTGTGATTTCAGGGAATTAGGTATGTTTT
>NZ_JBZQJF010000111.1:0-8202 GCF_059905295.1 Mangrovibacterium sp. | reverse complement strand
TATTGCTGGCCGGCGCCGACATTATTAAAGTTGGCATTGGACCGGGCTCGGTATGTACGACTCGTGTTAAAACGGGTGTTGGTTACCCCCAGCTTTCTGCAATTATTGAATGTGCCGATGCGGCCCACGGGCTGGGTGGCCAAATCATCAGTGATGGTGGCTGTACAACTCCGGGCGATGTGTCAAAAGCATTTGGTGCCGGGGCCGATTTTGTGATGTTGGGCGGCATGTTTGCCGGTCACGATGAAAGCGGCGGTGAGACCATTGAACGAAATGGCAAAAAGTATCGTCAGTTTTATGGTATGAGTTCTGCTACAGCGATGGAAAAGCATGCCGGCGGGGTCGCTGATTACCGGGCCAGCGAAGGTAAAACAGTTGAAGTGCCTTATCGCGGGCCGGTTAGTGATACTGTGCTGGATATCTTAGGAGGAATCCGAAGTACCTGCACTTATGTTGGTGCAGCAACCCTGAAAGAACTAACAAAACGGACCACTTTTATCCGGGTTGACGAACAGGAGAACCGGATCTACAAAGAATAAACAAATACAACCATTCAAAAATAATCAGGCAGCAAACCCTATGATTTGCTGCCTGACTTTTTAATGAATGAACAAAAAAATCATACACTTTCCATCGTCCTGATTTGATGTTGCAGCAATGCAATTATCTAACCATCATCTCCAACCTGCCAATCTTAAGTTCTTTCCAGTCCCTGGTTTTCAGTCCTTCCTGAACGGCAATCTGCGTCATCATATCCATCTCTCCTCCGCTACCGTTCATAAAATCAGACAGCTGATTCATATCGGTGTAAAAACTGTAGGCGATATGCGTGAAATAGGCTTGACTGCCAACAGGCAGAATCGCTTTTACCAAGCCCCAATGGCCTTTTCCGCCATTATCCACAATTTGTTGATGCCAAGGTTTAAAAATCTCGGATTCGGCTTTTTCATAGCTATCACCGGTTTGCTTCATAAAGTCAAGGGTAACAACCATTCCTATTTTCAATTGGAAATTATCTTTTGTTTCGTCGACGCCAATAAGTAAATTCTGATAGACCAGCTCTCTGGATTGAACAGTTTTATCCATCATCTCAGCTAATTCTTCGTCAGTTTTATCCGGATAAGCTTTCTTTGCATAGGTCATAACATCCCATGAATTAACGGCATTGAGCATGTCATTTAGGCTTGCAAAGATAGTAACCGTCAAGTAATTCGGGCCTTGTTTTGTTCCTGATGGAACTAACGCCCACATGTCCCAGCCCAGAATCGACTTATCGGCGACCCGCTGTTGATGAATGCCCGACCAAAATTCTTCAACTGAATAATAATCACCCCAGTTTCCGGGCTGAACCTTCATAAACTCAAATAGCAGATACTCTTTATTCTCGCTTTGTTGTGCTTTCAGCCCAACTGCAAAAAACACCAATAGCACCAAAATCAAAATTCTTTTCATAAGTGTAACTTTTAAGATTTGATGAACGATCTGTCCCCAAAAGAGAGACAGCAATTGTCAGCCATTAGGCTATTACTAAATCTAAAAAGGGGTGGAATTCGTCGAAATAATAGTTAATCCGGTTGAACTATGGATTGATAATCGCTGCACTATCTACGGCCTGGAAGTAATTAACTGATTTACCATCTTTCATTGTCCAGGTATGCGTGACATGAGCATGAAATTTCTTGCCGGTAGGTTTATAGGTCCCATTGTAATAGCCCTCCATAACAATTTTGTCACCGCCATCAATAAAGTCCCGAACCTCAATACTGAAATCATCCATGAATTCAGGAATTTGGGCAAGTACCTTTTCCAGCACAGCCTGTCGGCCAACTATTTTCCCGTCACCTTCAGCCATGGGCATTCCGGGACATTCTTCCCAAACAATATTCTCGTCCCAGGTCGCCAGGACGGCTTCAACATTACCTTCTGCAAAATTTTGATACCCTTTTTTCAGGATTTCCAGATTTTTCATCACCCTAATAATTTACGATTGAATAGAAAAGGGGGTGTTACATGCTACAGCTACAAAAGCTGTTTCAAAGAGTATAAATAGATTCACTTCATTATGGACAGCCTTTTAGTCATCATCTTTAGAGGTTCGTCCGCCATGGTCACCAATCAGAACCCACTTCCCGTCTTTCTTCATTAAAATATCCGTCCATTTGCCGGAACGTGCTTTGTTTTTGCCGGTTTCGTTGTTTTTCACCACCTCGTCATAAAAATAGTCGACAAAAGCGAAGTCACCTTTAACCCAAATGGCAACCGGAGAAAGCGTGTAAAACACAACTTTACCGCGTTGCATTCCATACTCAATCCATTTCCCGGTACTCTCCTTTCCTTGAGGAACCTTTGACTCATATTCCCAGCCCTTATAGCTGTCGTCGAAATAAGCTAAAAATGCCTGGGCATCACCACTGGCTGAAGCCTGCCAATATTTTTCCACACCAGACCAAACGTCTTGTTGCTCTGCTGTCCATTGTTGCGCATTAGCTGCATTGGTTGCCAAGAATACAACTAGCGCAATGATTGAAATCGAATGATAGATTCTTTTCATTGATTTGAAGTTTAAATGAATAAATAAGTCCGATTATTGCTGATAATTCCATTCATCCCCGTAAGAAATTAATTCAAGTTCAATTAATTGAGTATGATTTTTGGAATTTTAGTCGACAGGTAATTACTCGCTACTACGGTTAAAGTAAGGCTATTGGTTACATGATATCGCTAATTATCAATCATTGAATGTAAATAGGATACCATCAAAAGAGGACTAATGTTTTCGAAGTTGTTTGATAATGCCCCCATTCACCTCGTTGATACTTTGAACATAGAAGAAGGCTTGGGGATCTTTGAGAGAAATGGCACTTTTAATTCGGTGGATTTCCAGGCGGGTAACAATGCACATCACAATATCGCAATCGTGCTTCACTTCAAAACTCCCCGGCAAATAACCTCGTTCGCCTTTATACACCAGGATCGCCTTATCAAAATCTTTCACGATAATCTCTTTTACTGCATCGTAATGCTTGGAGACAACGGTAAGGGCCGTGTATTCTTCAAAACCATCAACTACATAATCAGAGGTTTTCACTGCCGTGAAATAGGTCAAAATAGAGTACATCGCCGGCTCAATTCCTAAACCGAAAGCTGCCGTAAGAAATATTAAAGTATTAATGACCAAAATGATTTCACCTGTACTCAAGCCGGATTTCTTCTTTGTAAAGTCCGCGATAATTTCCAGTCCATCCAGCACGCCCCCCGCTTTAATCACCAGGCCAACCCCCAGGCCAATCAGGAAACCTCCGAAAACAGCAATCAGTATTTTATCGGTGGTCACGACCGGTATCTCAATATAATTCATCAGGACAGCTAACAGTACAATGGCAATCAGAGCCCGAACAGCAAAAGTTTTACCAACTTTCAGATAGCCCGCATAAACAAATGGCAGGTTAAACAAGATCAGGAAAATACTGATATTGGAATGTGTAAACTCATGCGCAAGGATCGATAACCCGGTGACACCGCCATCCAAAAAGTGATTGGGCATCATAAACCCCTTGAGGGCTACAATGGCACATAACACCCCTGCAAAAGTGTAAGCAACTGACCTAAACGAAAATATTCCCCTCCAATTAATTTGATCGCTGTGCTCCATAATAATTCATTTAGCTTGTTATATAATTGACCAGTTCCACCGATCGAGAATTTCTTTTAAATGTTGCTGTTTGACAGGCTCCCGGTTGAGCTGGGCAAATTCGGTATGGTAGCGATGCGCATTTAGAAAACCGACCTGCATACGGTCCCAATCTTCAATGCCGCTAACCTTCTTTTGCGCCTGTAATTCCCGATACAACCGATCACTTATTTGAGGAAATAAATCGGTTCCGAGATAGTCTAAATCTGCATCTCCAATGATTTGCTCAAGCTGGGTATTGGCTTTTTGCGGAATTTTCGTTGCCCGAATAATGCCGGAGATAATTTCGATATCATCATCCGAATAATTCAACTTCGGAAGGATTTCTCTTGCATATCGGACGCTATGTTCCTCGTGCCCGGAGTACACCCAAATAAAACCGGTATCGTGCAGTAAAGCAGCAGTCTGCAATAGATAAGCCTCATGATCTTCGATCTTCAACCGCTCAATATATTCCAGACAAACGACGTGAACACTGTTGGTATGTTCCATATTGTGATAGGTCAACCAGGCTGGCAATTCATTGGCCAGCTTTCTTGTGATAAATTCTTTCAATCGGGAAATACTCATAAGCCATTCATTTACATTTATTTTTACCCGGACATTCAAAAGAATAACCCAAAGTGCAATTTCAGGTTATCAGGAAATGACCTCATAAACAATCATGGGCAATTCTTTATTTTTAAAAGTCATCTCACCTACTTTACTACAGCTAAATGACTTACTAATCTTCAGATAATTCTCTTCACTAATCAAAATCTGGTTGGCCTGTGCTGCTGCCTGTAAGCGGGCTGCTACATTCACCCGGTCTCCAATGATTGTATAATCCAGCCTGCGAAGCGTTGATGAACCAATATTCCCGGAAACAACCTCACCGCTGTTCACACCAATTGACACCCGTGGTTTGTATTGCAAGGCCTCATCGGCAACAGGAAGCTGTTCGATCGTTTCCTTAATAGCCAAACAGGCCTCAACAGCCCGATCCAAATGAAAATCGCCCTTAAAAACAGCCATTACAGCATCACCAATGAACTTGTCGATAATCCCTTTTTGCTGAATGATTTCTTTCACCATGATGTCGAAATAATTATTCAACAAACTGACCACAAAATTCGGGGACTCATTTTCGCTAATCGCAGTAAATCCGCAGATGTCAATGAAAGCCACCGTTACCTCAACCGTTTCATTTTCGAACAGGGCATTTTCCTGTTCTTTATTTCCCATGAAACTGAGGACATTTTCATCGACATACATCTTCAGGATATTGTTTTCTTTAATGGCCTGCAGCGTATCCCGGATCATTCCAACTTGCTTGATTGTCCGTTCGATTGTCAGCGACAAATCCTCGAAATTCACCGGTTTGGTCACAAAATCAAAAGCTCCTCCATTCATTGCCCGGCGAATATTGTCCATGTCTCCATAGGCCGAAACAATGATGGTTTTTATAAGGGGATTAGACTCGTGCAGGTGCGACAAAAGTGTCAAGCCATCCATTTCGGGCATATTGATGTCACTCAACACGACCTCCACATCCGGATTAGACTGGATCTTTTCCAGCGCATCAACTCCGTTAATGGCAAACAGAAAATCATACTGTTGCTCCCTGATTTTCCGTCTGAATTTTTGCCTGATCAATAATTCGAGATCAGTCTCATCATCAACAATTAATATTCGATTCATAGCAGATGTGCTTTTAATTTTTCTTTAAGTAGCGTAAAGTCAACCGGCTTAGTCAGAAAATCATCGGCGCCAAGCTCCTTCGCCAGGTTGAAATTATCCTGATCCCCATAGGCTGTAATCATCATCATTACCGGTGGCGGTTTTTCATAAATCCGTTTGACATGCTTTAACAGCTCCAGTCCGGTCATTCCCGGCATATTAATATCGGAGAGAATAAAATCTGTTTTCTCCCAATTATTTTCCATTATCGACAGAGCCTCTTTCCCTGAAAATGCAAAAACGAAATCCATCTCCCCTTTGCGAATTTCTCTTCGGAAACGCTGCTCAAACAAGATTTTCACATCCTGCTCATCATCCACAACTAAAATCCTGTTCATCACGCTACTGTTTAAATTGGTAAATGAATACTAAATTCAGTTCCGAGTCCCTCGGTTGTTTCAACCACCAGGTCGCCACCATGTCCATTGGTTATAATGTCATAACTTAACGACAATCCCAATCCGGTACCTTCCCCGGTTGGCTTTGTCGTAAAAAAAGGTTGAAAGATTTTTCCCAACACATTGGCAGGAATCCCGTTTCCGTTATCTTTAATTCGAATGATCACCTCGCTACCAATACGCTCCGTACTTATGGTTACAGTCGGCTCGTATCCTTCAATGTTCATTTTCAGTTTCTGATTGACTGCATAAAAGGCATTGGTCAGCAGATTCAGTATAACCCGTCCCAAATCCTGAGGAACGACATTCATTTTACTAAGATCTAGATCGAAGTCTTTATTCATCTTGGCATTGAAAGACTTGTCCTTGGCCCGTAAGCCGTGGTACGACAGTCGCAAATATTCGTCGGCCAAGGAGTTGATGTCGGTTGGCTGTTTGGTGCCACTATTGCTTCGACTATGCATCAACATCCCTTTTACAATACCATCGGCCCGCTTTCCGTGAAAGTTGATTTTCTCCAGGTTTTGCTTGATCAGATCGGCCAGCTCCCGAACATCCTCCAGCGATTCATTGTCCAGCTCCTCAAACAATTCCTCAACCAGCTCACCACTTACTTCAGAGAAGTTATTCACGAAGTTTAGCGGATTCTGAATCTCATGGGCAATTCCGGCAGTCAGCTCCCCCAGACTCGCCATCTTTTCAGCCTGAACCAATTGGGATTGTGTTTTCCTCAACTTCTCCAAGGTCGCTTGTACTTCTGCCTTTTGACGTCGCAACAGCGAGTTAGAGCGCATTTTAAGTTGAATATTCCGATATAAAACCAAACTCAGTATAATGGCGGAAATAAGTGCTCCGCTTATACTGAAGATCCACAGTTTCTGATTCCGCGACTCCTGAACCTTCTGAATTTTGTCCTTTTCCAGCAAATCGATCTCAGTCTGCTTCTTTTCCAGCTCATACTTAATCGTCATGTTCTGAATCTTCCGCTCATTTTCAATATTGTATAGGGTATCCTTGATCGCAGCATATCGCCCCTGATACTCAAAAGCTTTTCTGTAATCTTTCTTTTGACTGTACAGGGTAGCCAAATTTTCGTAGGTATCCTTCAGTTCATAGTTTGCACCAATGGACTCAGCCAGCTTTTCCGACTTTTGTAATTCAACGATTGCACTATCCAGCTGATTATTTTCTTTGTACACTTCAGCATAACCGGCTAAAATCTGAGCCATTTCCTTTTTCTGATCCAGCCCTGAAGCTTTCTGGAAAGCCAAATCAAAATAGTAGGTTGCCTTTTTGTAATCCTTCAACTTGGAGTACGTGCGCCCCAGATTATACAAAGCATAGGAAATATTACCTTCGCCGGCTTTGTTGTAGGACGCCAGAGCCTTTTGGAAATAATTCAATGCCGAATCACTATCATCCTGTTTCAGATAAATCTCGCCAATATTCACTTCCAGTGTCCCGATAGCCTCTTCGTCTGATGTCTCCATCGAGATTGGCAAGGCCCGTAAATAATATTGAAGCGCAAGATCAGTGGTGCTTTCCTTATTTGAATAAGCGGCTCCCAGATTTAATAAGGCTGTTGCAATTCGAAGTTTATTCCCCAAGTCTTCCGACACTTTCAAAGACTGCAAGTAGTAACTGATCGCAGTTTCATCGTCGCCCCGATTGAAATAAACCGCCCCAATGTTACTGGTCATATTCGCAATTCCTACTTTGTTTTTTGCTTCCTTAAAGAGTGCCAGCGACTGCTCCCAATAAACCAAAGCTTCGCCATAATCTCCACTGATATAGGATGGCAAGCCCATGTTTTTTAAGGCATAAGCCTGCCCCGTTTTGTAGTTCAGCTCTTTCGAAAGCGACAAAGCCTCCTGTGCATATTTCAGGCAAAGATCCCGGTCGACAGTTAGATAGTTGGCCGACAAATCAAGAAGCTTTTGGACCTTTACCGTATCCTTGGGTAAACTTTGTACAACCGCAAGCAAACTGTCGGATTCTGCAGCCCGGGCAAAAACAGCCGACACAAAAATCAGGGAGAATAATACAACCACAACATTCCGCTTATTCATAAGCTATCAACTATTCGTTAGACATTTTATCTTATTCAAAACTCGTTATCTGTGTTTTATTGGTGCCATGCTTCACAAACTAGTGTTTCATCAATTTGAATGACTGAACTCCATTTTCGAGCGATACCCGAACGAAATAGATTCCATCCCGCAAACCGGAGAAGTCAATTTCCATGGTATAGCCGGAAGCAGCCTTCATAACCGGACTAACTTTCCTTCCGGAGAGATCATATACCGCAATATCACTTTCAACTAACTGCATTGAGTTATGGATTAAGGTAACCTTACCTGTTGTTGGATTTGGATAAAGGGTCGGTTCACTACC
>NZ_JBZQJF010000110.1:0-30243 GCF_059905295.1 Mangrovibacterium sp. | reverse complement strand
GGAAAGTTTGGGACGATGAAGGAAACCTGGTCTATGAGATGAATTACGTAGATGGTCAAAAATCCGGAACCTGGAAAAAGTACAAACCAACCGGGGAAGTCCTAAGCGAAAGAACATTTTAAGGGATACTTGAGGGGGAAAACAAAAAAGAGGAGTTATTAGCTCCTCTTTTTTTAGTTACGTTTCATGATTCCGTAACAAAGTATTTTCAGGATATTATCGACTCCCTTCTCGAGGTTAACCATTCCGTAATCGCCGGCAGAAAGTGGCATTTCCAGCCCTTTTATTGCGGTAGTGATACCAATAGCTGCCAGGGTGAAATCCTTAACGTCAAAAGCGTTTTTACGCACTCCTTCGATCAAAATGCGTTTGATCATCCTAATCTCTTCCTGGTTGTATTTATTCTTGATGTTGTCGATGAACTCAATTGCGGTAACATCGTTTTCCAAGGCATGGTAAAAATTAGCCAAGCCACGGTAAGTGGTCAACTTGGTCAGGATATAATCCCTTAATTTTTCAACCGGATCGGTATTCCGTAAAATAACTTTCTCCAATTCTCGCTTCAGAATCTCAACTTCCTTCAGGATGACAGCCTGAAACAAGTCCTCTTTACTACTAAAATAATAGTACAAGGAACTCTTCCCTTTCCGAACTGCATTGGCAATATCGTCCAGAGTTGTTTTCTTGTATCCGTATTTACTGAAGATCTCCTGTGCGATTTTCAGTATATTTTCGCGATTGGCATCTTTTTTATTGATCCCATTATCGGAACTCATAACCATAAGCTGGTACTTATTAAATTGATTTTTAAGGCGCATAAAGATAGTCGATTTTTTCGAATATTTTGTGCCAAAAATCAGTTGACAAAAATCAATCCGTTTTAACCAGCTTAAAATCAAGCTGCTTTTTCACCAAATCAGCCCGCATAATTTCGACCCGAACAGATTCGCCCAATTGATAAGTTCGCTTGCTATGATTACCCACCAAACAATAGTTCTTTTCGTCGAAGACATAAAAATCGTCATCCAATTCGCGCATGGGAACCATACCTTCACACTTGTTTTCCAGCTCAACGTACAAGCCCCAATCGGTTACTCCGGAAATAACGCCGGTGAATACTTCACCAATTTTATCCTTCATAAATTCAACCTGCTTATACTTAATTGAACTACGCTCGGCATTGGCAGCCCGGCCCTCCATCTCCGATGAATGTTTGCAGTAATCTTCAAATTTTTGGGCATTCACAGATCTTCCACCATCCAAATAACGCTCCAACAACCGATGTACCATCACATCCGGATAGCGGCGAATAGGTGAGGTAAAGTGGCTGTAATACTCAAAGCCTAGTCCGTAGTGCCCAATATTTCGAGTCGAGTACTCGGCTTTAGCCATGGAACGAATGGCTAGTGTCTCCACCACATTTTGTTCGCTCTTCCCTTTCACTTGTTCCATCAAAGCATTCATTGAGTTTGAAATGGTCTTCGGGGAAGTGGTCTGTATATCGTAGCCAAATTTTTTAATGAAATAGTTGAAGTTCTCCAGCTTCTCGGGATCAGGCTTATCGTGAATACGGTACACAAAGGTTTTTGCTTGTTTCCCGCCTTTGGTTTTACCAATACTCTCAGCGACACGCTTATTCGCTAAAAGCATAAACTCTTCAATCAACTTATTACTATCCTTCGATTCTTTAAAGAAAACCGAAAGGGGTTTGCCTTTTTCGTCGATCTCAAATTTCACTTCAATACGATCGAAGGCCAGCGAGCCTTCCTTAAATCGTTTATTGCGAAGTTTGACAGCCAGATCATTCAAAGTTAAGATCTCATCCTTCAAATCTCCTTCACCGGTCTCAATAATCTCTTGTGCCTCCTCATAAGTAAACCGCCGGTTCGAATGGATAACTGTTCGTCCGAACCATTCTTTCAACACTTCACCCTCCTCGTTCAACTTAAAAACAGCAGAAAAGCACAACTTATCCTCATTGGGCCTCAGGGAGCACACCCCGTTCGATAGCTTTTCCGGGAGCATTGGTACGACACGGTCGACCAAATAAACCGATGTTGCCCGCGAGTAAGCCTCCTCATCAATAAGTGTGTTCGGTTTCACGTAATGGCTCACATCGGCAATATGAACACCCACTTCCCAAACACCATCCTTGAATTTGCGAATGGAGAGGGCGTCATCAAAATCCTTGGCATCAGCCGGATCAATGGTAAAGGTCGTGACATCGCGCATATCGCGACGCTTTTCTATTTCTTCCTGCGGAATCTCAAGCGAAATCCGTTCAGCAGCTTTTAATACATTGTCGGGGAAACGCAGTGGCAAGTCATATTCAGCCAATATCGCATGCATTTCGGTATCGTTCTCTCCTGCATTCCCTAAAATCTCGATCACTTCCCCAAATGGGTTCTTGGCCCGTGCCGGCCATTCCGTTATCCGGGCAACAGCCTTTTGCCCGCCAACAGCACCATGCAGTTTTTCATTCGGTATAAATAAATCGAAACCAACCTTACCAACCGGAATCAGGAAGGCAAAATTACGCGAACGTTCAATGGTCCCTACAAAAGTTGTTTTAGCACGTTCCACAATTTCAACGACCTCACCCTCCAGCTGGTGTTTTTTTCGTCGGGCATAAACAATCACCCGCACTTTATCACCTTCCATCGCATGGTTCAGATTGCGTTGCGAGACTAAAACCGGCTGGTCAATTTCGTCGGAAATAACCAATCCAAAACCTTGCGGTTGAAGTTCAACACGTCCGCAAATCTGCCCACCGCGCGACTTCACTTTATATTTTCCACGGAAAACCTGTTCAACGGTGTTGTCCTCGGACAATTCGTCGAGAACCACACTAATCAGACGTCGAATCTCGGGATCTTTCACCCCTAGTTCACCCGCCAGCTGTTTATAATTAAAGGATTTTTGAGGATTATCGTAAAAAATCGTCAGAACTGCATTCTTCAGATTTCGTTTATTAAAGGTTGAAGATCCCGATCGGCTTTTCTTCTTCTTTTTCTTCATAATGTGAAGTTGATATTTTGCGACTGAAGTTATAACTATTTACAAGGAATAAAAAAAGAGGAGTGCAAATGTTTGCCTCCTCTACAAATTATGTTGTGCTATTTTGTACAAGACTATTTCTTTTTCCCGGAGTATATTGAATTCATTGGATACACTTCCAGATTTTCAATATACAACTCGCCTCCTGTGTTGTAAAGGATATAATCCTGGGAGTCCTCCACCGGGCTAAACGTTTTGGAAAGGAGAACTTTCCCGTCGTTGGCGAATATCTCGATCGATGAGCGGTCAACCAGAATGTCCATCGTTATTTTACCATCTTCCGGTTGTAAGGAGGCTGTTGCCCCCAGACACGACAACTGGTTCCGGGTAGCATCGTAGCGAATCTCTGTTCCGTCGCCCGACTTATTTGCCCGTAACACAAAACCGAAACTGCTAACTGTTTTCAACTGAAAAACGCCTTTAATCCGAAAGCAATCACCATTGATCCGTTTAATCGGATTTTTATCCAATCCCGGAATGATATTTTTATCCTTCAAAACAAACGCTTTCCCCTGAAGTTGCTCAAGTGCTTTTATTGGCTGTTTCATCAAACGAACCCCTTCCGGGAAAGTGCGCAATTGAAGCTCAACCGGGAACGACAATTGACCGGCAAACGGCATGTTGGGCTCTTGCGTATCGCCAATCGAAGCAATTTGAATAACTTTTGATCCCTCGTCACCATCCGGAACAGTGAAGGTACTTGCCCCGGTAAACTGACCGTAACCGGCAGGCAACATATCTGTCGTTGGCTTAAAGCGGTGACCATCAAAATCGCCAACCATATACGACCCGATAGAGTCGGTTACAACCCATTGAGTTTCGTCCGGATGATTGTTTACCGATAGCTGAAACATGTCCGGCCGACCTTTCGGCCCGATATAATGACTTTGATAAGTCCAGTCGATTAAGTTATTGGACGTATAAAATGAAAAACCATCCGGGATATCTTCACTTTCCGGATTTCTAGCAATAACCATTACAAAGCATTTATTAGGCTCGTACCAAAACACTTTCGGCGACCGTGCATTTTCATCCTGCTTGTAAGGGATCAGCGGGTTATCGGCAAACTTAGTCCAGCTTTCGCCGCCATTCGTACTATAGGCAAGGCGTACACCGCACTCATAACTGGTATAAAACAACACCCAGGTTGGTTGATCTCCATCCTGCTTCCCCAATACATTTTGCTTATCAACTAAAACACTTCCTGCACGAATGGTGCATTTGTATAAATCGCGGGTCGCATCATCGGGCTCCAAAGCTACCGGTTTATATTCCCAATGAACCAAATCGTGGCTCACTGCTTGCCCCATATTGAGGTAAACCGGTGTAACATCAACCGTGCTATACTCATAGAACAGATGGTAAAGACTATCTCGCTCCGAGAAAATAACTCCTGAAGTGTTACCAATCCAGTTTTTGGGAGATGTAAAATGATATTGCGGTCGATAAACCTGTGAGAAATCCACATCCTGATCCTGTGCAAAGGCACCAACAACAGCAAAACAGAGAAGAATAAAAGTAGAAAGTGATTTTATCATGACTGATCTTTTCAGTTTTATGAGCAAAATAAACAAAAAATCGTTACTTAATTTATAAATTACCCTAGTCAAGACAACGCAACTATCATGAAATTAATTTTCCTGTTAACCATCATTCTTTCTCTTTTCATTCCGAAACAAGGACATTCAGAAAAACCAATCGGGAAAAAACACCTTCATGCACCGCTGTGCTATGCCTCCGACAAAGTGCATAAAATATATATCCCCTCACCCTTCAAAACTAAGCTTAAATCAGCACAGATCTCAACAGCAACCATCGATGTCAGCTATTCGGGCTTCCCCGAAGATGCACAAGCAGCTTTTGCATATGCAGTGAGTATTTGGGAAGGGCTGATTAAGTCTCCCGTGACCATTCACATTCAGGCAAGCTGGAGCCCCCTTGCAGTTGACGTTCTGGGGAGCTGCTCTCCGAATGATTACCTGGAAAATTTTGACGGTGCCCCCCTCCCGAATTACTTTTACCCCTTGCCTTTAGCCGAAAAACTGGCTGGCAAGGAACTCAATGCAACAACCGACGCTGATATTGTCGCAGAATTTAACAGCAATAATGCCAATTGGTATTTTGGAACTGATGGACAAACCCCAACTGACAAATATGATTTTGTAACCGTCGTGTTACACGAAATAGCCCACGGGTTGGGATTCACCGGCTTATGCTACCAACCAACCGACGGAATAGGTGCTTACGGCTGGACCAGCGATCATCCGTCCGTTTTCGATGATTTTTTGGTTAATATTGATGGACAAAAGCTGACCGATGAAAGTCTTTTTGCAAATTACTCAACTGATTTAATGGATCAGTTTCAGTCGGGCTATTTAAATTTCAAGGGAGAATGGTCGAAAACAAAACTCGACGGAAGTTACCCGCGGATGTACGCTCCCTTAACTTTCGATGAAGGATCTAGTTTATATCATCTGAACGAATTGACCTATACTGACACAAATGCGCTGATGACACCCGCAATTTCGAAAGCTGAAGCTCTCCACAATCCGGGAATTGCACTAACCATGATGGAAGAAACCGGCTGGATTTACACCTCAATTGCTCATGACGAATTGACTGATACCGAAGACTTGACAACTCCACTTTCAGTAACTGCCAAAATCGTCAGCGATCAGGGACTGGACTCCACCTCAGTAAAACTAATATACACCTATGCCGATTTCACAACGGCTGATACCGTATCGATGAGTTGGGCTGAAACAACCGATCTGTTTAGCGCAGAAATTCCGGTTCAAGAGGCTGCTGTAATTCGTTATTACATTACTGCGCAAAACATAAATGGGCGCACATACCGATTACCGGTTCATGCACCCGACGCTTATTTTGATGTTACCGTTGGCCCCGATCACCAAGCACCGGTAATCGTTCACGACCCGGTGAAGTTCATCATGCAAGACAAGCTGACAACCACAATTTCGGCTGATGTAACTGATAATATTGGTGTTGCAAACGTGAAACTTGAATATGCCGTAAACAACGGAGCATTTCAGGAAGTAATCTTAACAAAAACTGATACCTCTTATCAAACCGACTTGTCACTTACCGGTCTTTCTGATGGCGACTCCATTCGTTATCGCCTGATAGCTACCGATATATCATCACAAGCCAACACAAGTTACCTGCCAACCGAAGGGTACTACACCATTTCTGTCGAAGGCTTTTACGCAGCCGTAAATACCTACAGCAATAACTTTAACAGCTCGAGTCACGATTTTATATCGAAGGATTTCTACATAGGAACAGTAACCGGATTTGATAACGGGAGTCTGAACAGTCCGCATCCCTACCCGAGCCCTAATTCAAACGAGGAGTCGTATGATTTAACTTGTATTCTCAAACATCCTATTATTTTGGAAGAAAACGGGAAGATGACCTTCAACGAGGTTGTTTTGGTTGAACCAGGTGACACCGGTTCGACTTACGGAAGCGACAACTTTTGGGACTATGTGATTATTGAAGGTTCGCTGGACGGGGAAACAAATTGGCTACCACTCACCGATGGCTATGATTCCGGGGAGAACAGCAGCTGGCTTTCGGCTTACAACCAGTCTGCTGATGGCACCAAAGATCTTTATGCAGTAAAGGAAATAACACTAACCGGAAACGGAAATTTTAGTGCCGGCCAAACGGTTTATATTCGCTTTAGACTATATTCCGACCCCTTTGTGAATGCCTGGGGATGGACTATCGATGATTTAGTAATTCAGGATCCGGGAACCGCAGCAGAGACTACAACCGCAGCGTCCAACAGTTTTAAATTCTTCCCGAACCCTGTAGCCAGTCAACTTCATATTGAAGCAGTGCTGGAGAAAGCACCGGGTGAAATTCAATATTCCCTGCAAAACGCGACGGGACAAGTTCTTTATTCCGGAAAGTTTGATGGTTCCAGCCAGACGATCTCTGAAGAACTGAATCTTTCGAACCTCCGTTCAGGAGTTTATTTTCTGATTTTGGATTTGGAGAACGGTGAACGAATCAACAAAAAAATCGTTCGACTTTAAACCGAAATACGTGGAAGCTTGTTTTTAACCTCAGTTAGTAATTTACCTTTCTCAGAATGGTAAAAATTAAAATTTGAAAACAAAAAAGCGGATAAATTTTGATTTTAAAATAAATCTCTATCTTTGTCAGCGAATTAGACAGAAACAAATGCTTTCAAACAATACATTTTATTACTGGTTTTATTACTTCACTTCAGCAAACGGGGTCGAACAGTGATTGTATTGTTAAAAGCGAATAAAAATACTAGAAGGTCCCGAAAAATTTCGGGACCTTTTTTTTTGAAATAAACGAAGCATGAATGTAAGCATTATAGGATTAGGACTTATTGGTGGATCGGTCGCTAAAGATTTGCGAAAGGCTCACTTTGCAACACATCTTATTGGTGTTGATGCCAACGAGATGCACGCCGAAGAAGCTCTGAAAATCAAGCTGGTTGACGAAATCCTTCCACTGGAACAGGCGGTGGAAAAAGCCGATTTAGTTGTCATTGCGATTCCGGTTGACAAAATCCGTCAGCTACTGCCTCATGTCCTGGATATCATTCAACCGGGAACGACAGTAACAGACTTAGGATCGACAAAACTACGCATTGCCGAGGCCGTGGAGAATCATCCCAATCGTCGCAACTACATTGCTGCCCACCCGATGTCGGGAACAGAAAACTCCGGTCCTTCAGCAGCATTGGAGGGGCTTTTCGAAAATAAGATCACCATCATTTGCGACCAGGAAAAAAGCGGGCCTCAGCACCTGGCCCTGGTTGAGAAGATGTTCCAGTGCATGGGAATGAATATTGCCTACATGTCGTCCGACGAACAGGACCACAGCACCGCTTACATTTCGCATCTGCCACACGTTGTTGCTTACGCCTTGGCAAATGCAGCTATGGCTAAAGAAAACCGGCACATCATATTCGACCTGGCAAGTGGCGGTTTTAACTCAACCGTTCGTCTGGCAAAGAGTACACCCTCGATGTGGGGCCCCATCTTTACCGATAACAAAAAATACATCGTCGAGTCGCTGGAGTGCTATATTAAGCACCTGATCGAGTTTAAAGACAGCATGCTTAACGACGAGAACCGGATGTATGAACTCATGGACAATGCAACGAAGATTCGCGAAGTGCTTAACGGAACGAATCCATCGCTAATCAAGAACGAAGAAAAAATTATTAAACTTTATACCAAATAAGAAAATGGCATCAGAATTAGACATCAGACCAATAAAAGAGTGGTTACCTGAGTTGAACAACCCTCTTTTAATTGCAGGCCCTTGTAGCCTTGAAACAGAAGAACAAGCAATGGATACCGCCCGCCAGTTGGCAAAAGATCCACGCGTTTTCGGATACCGTGGTGGTGTATGGAAACCTCGTACTCGCCCGGGTAGCTTCGAAGGAATTGGTTCAATTGGCCTGGAGTGGTTGAAAATGGTTAAGCAGGAAACCGGATTGCGCGTTGGTACAGAAGTAGCAAACGCTCAACATACGGAGGAAGCACTGAAAGCCGGCTTAGACATCCTTTGGATTGGCGCCCGTTCAACAGCAAGCCCTTTCGTAGTTCAGGAAATTGCGGATGTACTGCAAGGAACTGACGCAACCGTAATGGTTAAAAACCCGGTAAACCCGGACGTTCAATTGTGGATGGGAGCTTTCGAACGTTTAAGCAGAGCAGGAATCAAAAATATGGTTGGTATCCATCGTGGTTTTACACCCTTCCGCGAAACAAAATACCGGAACTACCCGAACTGGAAAACATTTATCGAGCTACGTCGCCTGATGCCAAATCTACCGGTTATTTGCGACCCGAGCCACATTGCCGGTAAACGCGAATACCTTTTCGAAGTTTCTCAGAAAGCCTTTGACATGGGTATGGATGGATTAATGATTGAATCGCACCGCGATCCATCGTGCGCACTGAGTGACGCCGCACAACAATTAACACCAGCCGATCTTTCCAAGATGTTGGATAAATTGGTAATCCGTAATGTATCAGTTGACAACAAACAATTTGAAAACCAGTTGGAAGTATTGCGTAACCGCATCGACTCACTGGATACCGAGTTGTTGGAGATTTTGTCTTCACGCATGAATATTGTACGCGAAATTGGTCAGTACAAAAAGGAAAACAATGTTACAGCCTTGCAAATCAGCCGTTGGACCGAGTTGATGAACAAACGCGTTGCAACAGGCGAAAAATTGAGTTTGGATCCGGTCTTTGTTAAGATCTTGTTCCAGCTAATTCACGAAGATTCAGTTCGTATGCAAACTGAGATTCTGGATGCAGAATAAATTTTGATTGAAATAAACAGGAAAAGGGCTACCGGAAGGTGGTCCTTTTTTTGTGCATGTTGTAGAAGGCCAAGATACACAGACAACCTGACAAACTCTGATAACAAAGACAATGGGATGTTCGGGAAATCTTCGACTTTTATTACAGTTGATGACCGGGATCGTGCCGGTTTTATTGCTCGGCCGAAAGAGCGGATTTTACTTGTTCAAAGGCCTTCAGCATTCCTTTTTCAACTGTTGGATAGTCTCTTGCCTCCTTCGCAGCATAGATAAACATGACGCTTAGCTGAATTCCTTTGTCATCCAGAAAAGACTTAAAATCGGTCCTATTCAGGCGGTAAGCCTCCCGCATCAATCGTTTCAGGTAGTTTCGTTTCACTGCTCGCTTAAAATTCCGTTTCGAAACTGAAAAAGCCGCTTTAGCTGTTTTACCGTCTTCAAGCTGCGTCTTCAAAAACACAACCTTTAGTGGAAAACAGAAAACAGCTTCCCCATTGGCAAACAACTCACCAATCAACTTTTTACTGCAAAGCCGATCATTTTTCGAAAGACTAAACTCACCCATAGCTTGACGAAAGTACAATAAAAAAGGGGAATTAAATTCCCCCTTTATAACCTGTATCGATTGGAATAATTACTTCGCTTTGTTGTATTTTTTGATGAACTGCTCCAAAGCCATCGTCATAGACGGAGCTTGAGGAGTCGGAGCTTCAATATCTAAACGCAAGCCAGCTTCCCGAACAGCATTCGCAGTTGTTGGGCCGAAACAAGCAATCTTTGTATTGTTCTGTTCAAATTCCGGGAAGTTTGATTTTAGTGATTTAATCCCTGAGGGGCTAAAAAACACTAAAATATCGTAGTTCACATCCTTCAAATCCGACAAGTCGCTGCTTACAGTACGGTAAAGAATAGCCTTGGTATACTTAAAGCCTCCTTTATCAAGCAGTTGCGGGATTTCTTGTTTGTGAATGTGTGAGAGAGGAACAAGGTATTTATCATCCTTGTGCTTCTTCATCAATTCCGTTACGCTGGAAAACACACCTGTACCGTAGAAAATTTTACGTTTTCTGTAAACGATATACTTCTGCAGGTAAAAAGCAGTAGCTTCAGAGATACAGAAATATTTCATGGTATCAGGAACGGTAATCCGTTGGTCCTGGCAAATTCTGAAAAAGTGGTCAATTGCTGTACGACTGGTAAAAATCACCGCCGTATGATCCAGAATCTGAATTCTGGTCTGCCTAAATTCTTTGGCAGAAACTCCTTCAACCTGAATGAATGGTCTAAAATCCACCTGTACACTCATTTTGTCGGCTAAATCAAAGTAAGGGGATTTTGCTGTCTCAGGCTTGGGTTGCGATACTAAAATTTTCTTGATTTTCAAGATCTGTCAATTTTAAAAATTACACACCAGCTTAAACTAACACCAGCTTGTAGATGTAGAATAGTGGTAAAATTTCAAGGGTACAAAGGTACAAAATCAAATAGGATATCGAAAAATCTTTCCTTAGTAAAATTTTGAGGCCTCGTAATACCAGTAAAATATAGCACAACAGCGCCATAATGCCACCTATTCCAACTATTATTTCCGGTTTTTGCAACCGCGAAAAGGCTAATATCAGTGTTACCGGAACCAGACCTAGGCCCAATATCCGGTTATAAAGATTCATATTATACAGAACTTCCTGAGTCTCTGCATTTGTCTCGGTCATCCTTCCCTGAACCGAATACAAAACCTGTTTCAACCCAAAGTAGGCAATAACACCTCCCAGGATAATCAGGTATTTCAACAGATTATTTTGGATACCAAAGCTCAAGTGTCGTCCAAAAAGCTGAAATAAAAACAAGCTCAGGATTAATACAAAAATCAGATCGAGACGAAAAGCAGCATGTGTCAGACTAACTGAACGCTCCCGGAACAATCGGGATGCCGTTGCATAGTTAAATGCAGCGTGAAACATTTGCCCCAGGTATTTACCGAAAAAAAGCCGAACCGAGGAAAATAAGATCAAGGCCAATATTAAAACCCCAATCGACCAATCAGCCGAACGACTTTCCAATTTTCGTTCCGGAAGGGCTAAGCCTATTTTTGCAGGCACATCGGCCAGCTGAACCTGTACCAATTCTAACGGATGCCGCATTGGTATCTCGTTTGCCAATTCCTGCCGAAAGCGATAGGCACTTAACACTGAAGGAGATTGGACTTGCTTTTTTTGCTGAAATGGTTCCGGAGATTTTACAACGGCCTGCTGTTTTAATGTCGTGAGAGAATCAGACTCAACTTGTCCCGTGGGGTCCGAAAGGACCTTAACACCGGTGGTTGAAAGGGAATTCTTCAAACTGTCATTAGGCTGCAATAATTCTGCCATGTCCAGCATCGTGTTTGTTTCGGTGCAAAATTAATGATTTCGCGACGCAAATCATTTCAAACTGTACCTTTGTGCAAAAATTAATTTTCAACATGGGCAAACAGTATCATTTCCATTTGGCACCGCTGCAAGGTTTCACCGACTTTGTTTACCGGAAATGCTACCACCATGTTTTTGGGAATATTGATACTTACTATATTCCCTATATCAGTTTGGGGCCAGGTAACAAAATACGCAACAGCCAACTGCGGGATTTACGCCCCGCAAATAATGAAGCTATTCCTGTTATCCCTCAGATTCTATGTTCCGATGAAAAGGAATTACGACAGCTTGCAATGGTGGTGAAAGACGATGGTTATCCACAGCTAAATCTAAACATGGGCTGCCCCTATCCAATGGCTACCAACCGGGGACGCGGCTCTGCCCTACTCGAAAAACCGGACAATCTGAAACGACTGCTGGATGTACTCTTTACAGAATTCGACTTTCAGGTATCTATTAAGTTCAGGGCCGGCATGCAGGACGAAGAACAAATTTTCAACCTTATTTCAATTCTAAAAGCCTACCCTTTTACCAACCTTATTTTTCATCCGCGAACAGCTGACCAACTTTATAAAGGCGATGCTAACCGGGAACTGTTTGCCCGGTTTGCAAGCTCAATTGAGCTACCCGTAATCTATAATGGTGACCTCAACACCCCTTCAGACCTGGAGCAAATACGACAGCTTGTCCCCTCTCAAAATGAATGGATGATTGGACGCGGTATTTTATCGGATCCGTTTTTGATTGATAAAATTGAGGGGAAATTGCCTGATCCGGACCAAGCCCGAAAGCTGAAACGGGAGTTTCACGACCTGATTTTTGAGGAATATCAACGCCATTTCACCGATGACGGTCCTGTTTTAATGAAGATGAAAGCCTTCTGGTCCTATTTCGCCAACTCATTCTCCAACCCGCATAAAGCCTTTAAACCTGTCAAAAAAGCCTCTTCTTTATCCAAGTTCAAAGCCAATTATCCCGAGATCTTCCACAATTTTGAACTTTAACTCGTTTCAAGTCTAAGCTTTGGGTTAAGCCTTCGTTAACGAAAATCATTTCACCCCAAAAGGGAAATATCCTACTTGACTCGTTTTCAATTTATTAGTAAATTGATAAGAAAAATCAATATATCCATAGAGAAAACCAATCACATCAATACATGTAGATTTCTGCATATTTAAATATATTTGTCGCAGGAATTTAAACAGAAAATCAGATATGCGTAAAAACTATCACCTCTTGTTATTCATGCTTGGCTTAGCCCTACCCTTTTTAGCCAGCAGCCAAACTCAAAGGCAACTGAGCTTGCAGGAAGCTCTTCAGCTAGCTGAAGAAAACAACCTGACAACAAAAAGTGCCGAAGCACACGAGTTAGCAGCACGCGGTCAGTACCGCATGACCAACTCCGTATTCCTACCCGGATTAACCGTGAGCACCACAGGTGTTACTACGAATGATCCACTCTCTTCTTTCGGTTTTAAATTGAAGCAGGAAATTGTAACCCAGGCCGATTTTGATCCGACAAAATTGAATAACCCGGATCGGATTGACAACTTCAACACCAAATTGGAAGTCCAGCAACCACTTTTGAACCTCGACGGTATTTACGCCCGCAAGGCTGCCAAAAACCAGTATGAGGCCATGAGTCTGCAAACCCAACGCGTTAAAGAGAACATTCGTTTCCAGGTAAAAAAGGCCTACTTCATGCTCGAATTAGCCTCAAATGCCGTTGACGTACTCAATACTTCAGTGAAAGTTGCGGAAGATGCCTTACGATTAACCAAGGACAATGAAGAACAAGGCTTTTTAAAACACGCCGATGTTTTGGAAGCAATGGTCCGGGTTGACGAGCGCAAAAACCAGCTACTGGAAGCCAAAAATAATCTGAAGACAGCCAACGAGTTCCTGGCTCATCTGCTTGGACTTGATTTAGGAACCTCAATTGAACCTGTAGATTCGATGCTTTTATCGCCAGCCCAGGTAGCCTGGAACGCCTCAGCGAATTCTTTAGAAACACGTTCCGATGTTCAGGCCATTCAAAAACAAATCCAGGGTGCCGAGAACATGGTGAAATCCGAGAAAATGAAGTTTGTGCCGCGAGTGAATGCTTTTGGTGCTTACGAATGGAACGACAGCAAACTACTGGGAACATCGGCGAACAACTACCTGGTTGGCGCCAGCCTAAGCTGGAACCTCTTTGGCGGATACAAAAACCTGGGAAGCGCCCAACACGCCAAAGCACAGTTACAGGAAGCACAATATAAATATGAAGACTATCTGTCTCAAAGCCAAATTCAGTTAAACCGTGCCCAACGTAATGTTGAATTGAAATATCAACAAGTACAATCGGGAAAACTGGCTAAAGAACAAGCCGCCGAATCCTACCGGATCCGCAGTGACCGCTTTGCCCAGGGACTGGAAAAAACAACAGAACTACTAATGTCCGAAGCGCTTTCATCACAAAAGAACCTGGAATTCATCCAGGCTATTTACAATTACCAGGAAGCAGTCTTCCAACTCGAATTATTAATGGAAAAAGATATTAACGAATAAACGCCACGATCGCAATGAAAACTCGTATGAATAAAACCAAGCTGATGCTGCTTGCTGTAACAGCAGCAACCCTGACCTTAACCTCATGTGGTAGCAAGGACAAACAGGACAAAACCCCCGAACAGACAGTTAACGCCAAAGTAGTCACTGCTCATGTTACGGAATACCCGGTTCAATACAGCTTCTCCGGAAAGCTTCAGGCTGACAAACAATCCAACCTGAGCACCCGCATTATGGGCCAGGTACAAAAGGTTTATGTGAAACCCGGACAAAAAGTGAATGCCGGTGACCTGCTGATCCAAATCAGGAATAAGGATATTTTGGCTAAAAAAGCACAGGTAGAAGCCAGTAAGGTGGAAGCACAAACAGCCTACGATAGTGCCGAAAAAGACCTGAAACGCTATGAGGCCCTATATGCCAACAAAAGTGCTTCAGACAAAGAAATGGACGACATGCGTACCCGCTATCAAATGGCAAGAGCCAGAGTAGATGCTGTCAACCAAATGGAGCAAGAAGTTGATGAGTCCCTTCGTTACGCCGGTATTCGTGCACCTTACAGCGGAGTTATCACCGGAAAATTTGTACAGGAAGGCGATATGGCCAATCCTGGGATGCCACTGCTTAGCATCGAAAGTCCAAGCCAGTGGAAAGTTTATGCCCGCATTCCGGAAAACGACATTGCCCGCCTGCAATTAAATGCCCCTGTAAAAGTCCGGTTTTCATCAATCCCCGGATTAGAGATCGAGGGAACAGTTTCCGAAATCAATCCTTCTTCAACCAACACGGGCAGCCAGTTTGAAGCTAAAGTTCTGCTTAATACTTCCGGATCGGAAGCCCAACAGCTTTACAGCGGTATGTTTGCCACCGTGAATTACGAAAAAGGTACGGAGCCGATGATCTTAGTACCTAAAAGCGCTTTAATAACCCGAGGACAACTGGTTGGACTGTTCGCGATAAGCCAAGCCGGCACCTCGTTATTGCGCTGGGTTCGTACAGGCAAAACATACGGCGATTCCATCGAGATTCTTTCCGGACTAAGCGATGGTGAAAAATACGTTCTGTCAAGCGAAGGAAAATTGTTCGATGGAGCAGTAGTTGTAAACAATTAAGCAGAACACTATGAAGACAGGATTTTCCGGCGGAATCGCCAAAGCATTTATAAACTCGAAGCTCACCCCGCTTCTGATGATTGCCTTTATGGCCATCGGAATCTATGCTTCGTACCTTACTCCTCGCGAAGAGGAGCCACAGATTGATGTTCCAATTGCCGATATCTTTTTCCGCTATCCGGGTGCAAGCCCGAAGGAAATTGAATCGCGCGTGATGCAGCCACTTGAAAAGGTAGTGGCAAATATCCCCGGTGTTGAGTATGTTTATTCAACCTCAATGCCCGGACAAGCGATGTTGATTGTTCAGTTCTATGTCGGTGAAGACGTGGAACGCTCGCTGGTAAAAATGTACAACGAGATCATGAAACACATGGATGAAATGCCCAAAGGAACTTCCCTTCCTCTGGTAAAAACACGATCCATTGACGATGTACCGGTACTCGGATTAACGCTCTGGAGTGAGCATTACAACGATTACCAACTGAAACGCATAGCCGAAGAGCTAAATAGTGAAATAGAACAAGTTGACAACGTTTCGGAAACCAAGATAATCGGTGGCCGCTCTCGCGAAATTCGTGTTGTTTTGAATCCCGAACAAATGGCTGCAGCTCATGTTGATGCACTCATGATTGCTCAGCAAATCCAGCTGGCCAATGGTCAATTTCAAGCCGGTTCATTCGATAAAAATGATACTGAATACCTGGTTGAAGCAGGCGACTTCCTTAAATCATCGGAAGATGTGGAAAACCTGGTTGTTGGCATCAACAATGGCAACCCTGTTTATCTGAAACAAGTAGCTCAAATAATCGACGGTCCAGAAGAACCCATTCAGTACGTTAATTTTGGCTTTGCTAAAATGGATTCGGAAAAAGCTCAATATCCCGGAGACTATCCTGCCGTAACCATCTCGGTAGCCAAACGCCGTGGTGCAGATGCCATGCACGTTTCCGACAAGATTCTGGAAAAATTGAGTATCCTGAAAAAAGATCTCATACCCGAAGACGTTCACGTTACGGTAACCCGTAATTATGGTGAAACCGCCTCACACAAGGTGTCAGAATTGCTGATGCACTTATCGGTGGCTATTCTATCTGTTACCTTGCTGGTGATGCTTGCAATGGGATGGCGCGGAGGATTGGTCGTATTTATTTCGGTACCAATCACCTTTGCCCTAACCATGTTCAGCTATTATTTCCTCGACTATACCCTTAACCGGATCTCGCTGTTTGCCCTGGTATTTGTAACGGGTATCGTGGTCGACGACTCCATCATTATCGCCGAAAACATGCACAGGCACTTCAAGATGAAGAAGCTGCCCTTTATACAGGCAGCAATCCGATCGATCGACGAAGTGGGTAACCCGACCATCCTGGCCACCTTCACCGTTATTGCAGCTGTATTGCCCATGGTGTTTGTAAGTGGTTTGATGGGACCATACATGAGCCCAATGCCTATTGGTGCTTCTATCGCGATGATTTTCTCGCTGTTGGTAGCACTGACCATTACCCCATACCTGGCTTACCGCCTGTTACGCCACGACGATTCGGGTGAGGAAAAGGAATTCCGCATGGAAGATTCGGTGATCTACAAATTGTATAAAAAGACCATCAACCCGATGCTGGAGTCAAGCTGGAAACGCTGGACATTCATCGGAGCTGTAACCTTGTTACTGTTTGGTTCGATGACGCTGGTTTATTTCAAGTTGGTAGCCGTGAAAATGTTACCATTCGACAACAAGAATGAATTCCAGGTGGTGATCGACATGCCTGAAGGAACGACTTTGGAACGCACTGCTGCCGTTACAAAAGAACTTGCGGCCTACATTGCCCAACAGAAAGATATCCTGAACTATCAAAGTTATGTTGGAACAGCTTCTCCAATGAACTTCAACGGATTGGTTCGTCACTACGACCTGCGCCAGGGACCAAACGTTGCCGACATTCAGGTTAACCTAACCCATAAAGGCGACCGAAGCCTGCAGAGCCACGACATTGCCAAAGCCATGCGTCCTCATTTACAGGAAATCGGCAACAAATACAACGCCAACGTGAAGGTTGTGGAAGTACCTCCCGGCCCACCGGTATTGTCTACCCTGGTCGCTGAGATTTACGGCCCTGATGAAAAAGGACAAATGGAGATTGCCAAACAGGTTAAAAACTTGTTTGCCCAGACAGCTGATGTAGTTGATATCGACTGGTATCCTGAAGCTGATCAGGTGGAATACAAATTCAATGTTCTACGGGAAAAAGCAGCCCTGTACGGATTGACAACACAACAAATCAGCCAGACACTGGCCATGGCCCTGGGTGGACAGGAAGTGTCTCAACTGTACCAGGAAAACGAGTACCATCAAATAGGTATCAAGTTACGCCTGGATGAAAAAAGCCGTTCAGAGATCAACGACCTGGAGAAAATCAACATTATGAGCCCGGCTACCGGACAACTGGTGTCATTGGGCGATGTGGTAAGCGTTGATAAAGGACTTCAGGATAAAAGTATCTATCGTAAAAACCAACGTCGCGTAGTTTATGTGACGGCCGATGTAGCCGGCAGCCTGGAAAGCCCGGTATATGCGATACTAAGCATTTCGGACAAACTGAAAGACATCAAAGTGCCTGAGGGTTACAGCCTGAATGAAGACTACACCAAACAGCCCTTTGTGGATAACAACTATACCTTGAAATGGGACGGTGAATGGCAAATCACGTACGAGGTCTTCCGCGATTTGGGAACTGCTTTCGCTGTGGTACTGATCGTTATTTACCTGCTTATTATTGGTTGGTTCCAGGACTTTAAAGTGCCAATCGTGATGATGATCGCCATCCCCTTGTCCTTGGTTGGTATCCTCATCGGACACTGGATTTTAGGCGCCTTCTTTACAGCTACCTCAATGATTGGATTGATCGCTCTGGCAGGGATTATGGTCCGAAACTCCATCCTGCTCATCGACTTCATCAACCTCCGGCTGGCCGAAGGGATCCCGTTGAAAGAGTCAATTATTGAAGCAGGTGCTGTACGTACCACACCAATCTTGCTGACAGCAGGCGCTGTTGCTATTGGTGCAGTAATTATACTTTTTGACCCGATTTTCCAGGGATTGGCAATTTCGTTGATTGGTGGTACCATCGCATCAACCTTCCTGACCCTGGTTATTGTACCGCTCATTTATTACATGACAGAGAAGAAAAAGTACGCATCTAACAACAATAAAACGGAAGAACAATGATGAAGTTTGTGATTATCCAATGTGTTAAAGCTTACCAGGATGAGCTTAAGCAGATCTTCAAATCAATCCATATTAACGCTTATAGCGAAATAGATGTAGAGGGTTTCATGCAAAATGCCGACGGAACATCCGACTACTCAAACTGGTTTGGATCAACAAAAAATCCATACAACTACATGGTTTCATTTAGCTTTTTAGCTGCCGATAAAGCAGAAGAGTTACTAAAACGTGTCGATGAGTTCAACAACACCATCCAGGGCATGAGCCCGATGAATGCACACATCGTTGGCGTTGAGAAATCAGTTTAAACAAGAAATTTAAGTCGTGAGATGTGAGTAACGAGTCGTGAGGAAGAAACCAAATACAAAATCCTCATGTCTCACGACTCATCGTCATTCAAAAATTTAAAAAGAAAGATATGGTAGAAAGAATTATTCGCGCTGTTGCAGGAACATTTGTCCTGGTCAGCATTTTATTGGCGGTTTATGTGAACATCAACTGGTTGTTTTTTACAGGTTTTGTGGGGTTAAACCTGTTACAATCAGCCTTCACTAAATTTTGTCCGCTCGAGTATATTTTGAAGAAGTCAGGGGTGAAGTAATTCACCAGGTTTTTTGTTTTATTCTGAGAAGCAGGATCCGGTTTTGGGTTCTGCTTTTTTGTGTCCATCAACTTAGCCGGAATACTCGTGCACCTAGACGGAGTACCTGACTACTTAGCCGCTTTACTACAGGACTTAGACGGAGTACTTCACCCCCAATTTTCTTAGTGAGCTTCCAACCAGTTTTGGGCGGCATTCATCTCCACTTCTAGCGGTAAACCAACATCAACGGCATTTTCCATCTGCTCTTTTACAATTTGTTTCACCTGTTCCACCTCTCGCTTCGGAACATCGAAGTTCAATTCATCATGCACCTGCAGCAACATCTTAGCCTCCAGCTTTTGCTTTTTCAGCTCGCGCCAAATGTTGATCATCGCCAGCTTGATGATGTCGGCAGCCGATCCCTGGATAGGCGCATTAATGGCATTTCGTTCTGCCACACCCCGTACTACTGCGTTAGCCGAGTTAATATCGTTCAAATAGCGACGACGCCCCCTGATTGTCTCCACATAGCCCTTTTCGCGCGCCAGCTGGATGCATTCATCCATGTACTCCTTCACCCGCGAAAAGTTCTCAAAATAGCCGTCGATTAGCTCCTTGGCTTCCGTGCGGGAAATATTCAACCGCTCCGACAGGCCAAAAGCCGAAATACCGTAAATAATTCCGAAATTGGCAGTCTTGGCTTTCCGGCGCATGTCCGAAGTCACCTCTTCCAAGGGCACCTTATAGATCTTGGCAGCCGTCGTTGCATGAATATCCTGCTTATGGCGAAAAGCATCAATCATGTGTTCGTCTTTACTCAACGCAGCCATAATGCGCAACTCAATTTGCGAATAGTCGGCCGAGAGAAACAGGTGCTCCTCATCCGATGCCGTAAAAGCCCGACGAATTTCACGTCCGTTCTCATCACGAATCGGGATGTTCTGCAGGTTCGGGTTTGTCGAACTCAGTCGACCCGTTGCAGCAATCGTTTGGTTATAGGTGGTGTGAATTTTCCCCGTTTTTGAATCAACCAACTGCGGCAAAGCCTCAACATAAGTTGAAAGAAGCTTTTTCAATCCGCGAAACTCCAAAATCTTCGAAACAATCGGATGCTTATCAACGAGCTTGATCAACACTTCTTCCGATGTTGAATATTGCTTGGTCTTGGTCTTCTTCGCTTTGGTATCAATCTTTAGCTTCTCAAATAAAATTGGTCCCAGCTGCTTCGGCGACGATACATTGAAATTTTCACCCGCCAACTCTTTGATCTCCGCCTCCAGATCGATGATCTGCTTCCGTAGTACTTCTGCATAGTCGTCCAGAGCTTTTGTATTCAGCGTCACGCCTTCCATTTCCATATCAGCGAGCACCGGAATCAGTGGCATTTCAATTTCCTCAAACACCGAACGGACACCGGTTTCATCCAGTTTGCTATCGATAGTCAGCTTCAGCTGAAGCGTAAGATCCGCATCCTCGCAGGAATAATCGCGCAATTGTTCCAACGGCGCATCGCGCATCGTCTTCTGATTTTTCCCTTTTTTACCAATCAATTCCTCGGTCTCCACCTTCCGGTAATTCAAATAGGTTTCACACAAATAATCCAGGTTATGCCGCAACTCGGGCTGAATCAGGTAGTGAGCAATCATGGTATCATACAACGGCCCTTTTACGTTCATGCCGTATTGCTTCAGCATCGAGATATCATACTTGATATTCTGCCCGATCTTCCGAATATTCTCATCTTCAAAAATCAACCGGAATTCTTCCAGTACCTTCAGGGCTTCTTCCCGTTTTTCGGGCAGGGTCACACAAAAAGCCTCTCCTTTGCGGAAGGCAAAGGACAAGCAAACCAGTTCGGCATTATTCGTATCCAAACCAGTGGTTTCGGTGTCGAAACAGAACTCTTCCAGCACCGAAAGCTCAGCTTTCAGGCTGGCCCGTTGCATGGCATTTTCAACCAGGTAATATTCGTGCGGAGTATCGTTAATCGTCACAAAAGTCGTTTCCGGAACAGCCTCCGCAGTTGTAGCAGGAGCTGCAGCACCACCAAACAAGGTGCCCTGTTCAAAGGTAGGCTCAGCAGCCTTTGCCGGTTCCAGCTTTTGCACCATCGAACGGAATTCCAGCTCTGTGAAAATCTCCTTCAGCTTAGCCGAATCCGGATCATCCATGGTCAGCTTGGTTTCATCAAACTCCACCGGCACATCCTGGATAATCACCACCAACTTTCGGGACAAACGCACCTGCTCTTCATGAGTTTGCAGGTTTTCCTTCTGCTTGCCTTTCAAATCATCTATATGAGCGTACAAATTATCGATCGACCCGTATTTCCCAATCAGCTTCATAGCTGTCTTTGGACCAATACCGGGACAACCGGGAATGTTATCGGCCGTATCCCCCATCAGGCCAAGGATGTCAATCACCTGTTCGGGCCGGTCAACTTCAAAATTCTCTTTCACTTCATCAACACCCCAAATCTCCACATCGTTACCACCACGCCCGGGCTTATACATGAAGGTATTCTCGGTTACCAACTGTGCATAGTCCTTATCGGGCGTCATCATGTAAGTGGTGTAACCATTCTCACCGGCTCTTTTGGCAAGGGTACCAATCACATCGTCGGCCTCAAAACCCGCTTTTTCAATAATCGGAATATGATACGCTTCAATAATTTTGCGCACCCATGGAATGGCTTTCCGAAGATCTTCCGGCATCTCGTCACGTGTAGCCTTATAGGGTTCGTACATCTCGTGCCTGAAAGTCGGAGCATGCACATCAAACACGACAGCCACATGGGTAGGTTTTTCCTTGCTGAGCAGCATTTCCAGTGTATTTGTAAACCCCAGCATAGCGGAGGTATTCAAGCCTTTCGAGTTGAACCGGGGGTTACGAATAAAAGCAAAATAGGAACGGTAAATCAAGGCATAAGCATCGAGCAGGAATAAACGTTTATCTGGTGTTGACGTGTCTGACATAGTTAAATTTTTAAAGTTGATCGAAGATTCGAAACTGTAACATCAAAATTGGACTGAAGTTCCCGAAAACCGATCGCTTTTGAATGAATAATGACCGAAATTAGGAACTTCCCGTCAATAAATAAAAAAAGCCGTCAAAATTGACGGCTTCCCTATTGGTAGTAATTCTTGAAGTTATTCTCCACAAGTACAGCGCTGCAGGCAGTTAATAACCTGACTCAAAATATCATGCTTCAGGTAGTAAAAGGTATTTTTCCCTTCACGACGGGAACAAAGCACACCTTTATCCTTTAAAATTCCCAAATGATGAGAGGTAGTTGATTGCTCAATCCCCAACAATTCGTGAATTTCAGTGACTGTTAATTTTTTGCCTGCTTCCAAATGTTTCAAAATAGCAATACGCATTGGATGGGCCATTGCTTTCAACATATTTGCAGCCATGTCCAAACGATCTGCGTCTAATTCTTGAATTTTCATTTCCATAATGTTCTGTCCAACTTATTCGTTAGAAAAATGCAAATATATAAATATATTATTTCTTCTAAAAGAGATAGTTAGCTTTATTAGCCGTTTTATATCGATTTTTTTGAATATTTACTAAAATTACCTGTTCGAATGCTTAAAAATACTATTTTTTGATAAATACTGTAGGAATCATTCAGAAGAAAAGAACAGAAAATTAAAAAACCGTTTAATTTGTTATTTTTGACCGAGGAAAAACGAGGCACATGGGATCATTGGATATCATCAAAAAACCAATTACAAAAGAACTGGACGAGTTTGAGGAGTACTTTAAGACAACGATAAAAAGTGACATCCCGCTCTTGTCACTCATGATTCAATACATCCTGCGCAAAAAAGGGAAACAAATGCGCCCGATGTTCGTTTTTCTGGCCGCCAAAATGAACGGAGGTTTCAATGAAACAACCCACATGGCTGCTTCATCAATCGAACTCCTGCACACCGCCACGCTGGTTCACGACGATGTTGTTGATGAATCATATGAACGCCGTGGAAGCTTCTCAATCAATGCCCTATGGAAGAACAAGCTAGCTGTTTTGGTTGGCGATTTCATTTTAGCAAAAGGCCTTTTGCTGAATATCGACAATGAGAACTATCGATTTCTGAAGCTGATCAGCCGATCGGTGAAAGACATGAGTGAAGGCGAAATTTTGCAAATGCGTAAAAGCCGGAAACTCGACATTGACTACAACACGTACTTCGAAATTATTGAGAAGAAAACAGCATCGCTTATTGCAACAAGCCTGGCCATTGGAGCCGCATCGGTTACTGAAGATCAGGATATTGTAGAGCGCATGTTCGATATTGGAATTGATGTTGGCATTGCTTTCCAAATTAAGGATGACATTTTTGATTACCAGGCAAAAGGAGCGCTCGGAAAACCAACCGGTAACGACATTAAAGAGAAAAAAATTACCATGCCATTGCTGTACGTTCTGAGTAATTCGGATGAAAAAGAACGTCGGCGCATCCTAAACGAGGTAAAAAAGAAGCATAAGAACGCAGCAAAAGTACAGGAATTAGTCAAGCTGGTCGTTGATCGTGGCGGACTGGACTATGCCACAGAGCAAATGAATATTTATCGGGACCAGGCGATTCAGAAAATCATGGAATTTCCGGAAACCGAGTCCAGAACTTCGCTGATTGAGCTGGTCAATTATGTGACAACCCGCAAAAAATAAGGCACCACACAAAATTGTGCGATGCCCTCGTTGTTCAAATCAAAAACAAAAATCGGCTATTTATAGAAGTTTTACCCCTAATCCGGGTTGATCAATCAATTTTACTTTACCATCAATTATCTGCAGCCCGCTAAACGGATCATTAGCGATTAGAAGATTCCCGTCCAAATCGGCCCAATCAACCTTTGGTGATAGTTGAGCAGCAGCCGTAACGGCACAAGATGTTTCCGTCATACAGCCGATCATCACCTTCATATCGAGCGCACGAGCCAAAGTCAGCATTTGATGAGCTTCGCGCATACCGGTACATTTCATCAGCTTGATATTAATGCCCGAATACACACCGTGAATCTTGCGAACATCACTCAATCGTTGCACACCCTCATCGGCGATAACGGGAAGCGGACTATGCTGAGTCAGCCAGGCCATATCATCCAGCTGGGCTTTAGGCATAGGCTGTTCGACGAAGATAATCCCCAAATCCTTCAACCAGTGAATCATGTCAAGCGCTTTCTGCTTATCGCCCCACCCCTGGTTTACATCAACCGACAGCGCAACATCAGTCATGGAGCGAATCGTTTTAATCATCTCCACATCATTTTCCCGCCCCAGTTTAATTTTCAGGAGTTTGAAGCCATCAGCTTCAGCTACCTTTTTCCGAACAATCTCCTCGGTGTCAATGCCGATAGTGTACGAAGTAAAAGGCGTATCATCAGCATTATAACCCCATATCTTATACCAGGGCTTTTGCATTATTTTCCCCAATAAATCGTGCAAAGCAATATCGATGGCCGCTTTTGCAGCACAATTCCCCTCGGCCACACCATCAACATACTCCAATATTTCATCCAGACGAAAAGGATCGGTAAACTGCGCCAGATTTAATAAATTAAAAAAACGCGTTGCCGACTCGAAACTTTCCCCCAAATAAGGAGGCATCGAGGCCTCACCATATCCAACAAGTCCATCAAACTCTATTTCGGTGAGCATGGCTGGTGTTGCTGTTCGCGAGCTTTTAGCCAGGTTAAAGGCATGCTTCAGCTGAAGTTCGTAAGGTCGGAAACGAAGCTGCAAGCCCTTCTTTATCTGAGAATCACTATTCATTCAATTGAAAAATCTAACGTCAATTATACCAGGGATGATTTTTTATCGGCGTAATCTCCTCCGTGTTCAGTGCATTCAACACGCGACAGGCAGCAACTAACTGTTTACGCCGCCCCGGATCGAAATCGGCATCATCCGGATTGAAGCTGTTAATTCTCACTCTCCCCGATGAGTGAATAAAGTGATCGTGACCGATGTAAAGTCCCACATGTGTAATGTGCGACTTACTTCGACCAAAGAACAAAAGGTCTCCGGGCTTAAAGTCGAGACTATCGACAGACAAGGATTCTCCGTATCGGGCTTGTTGAGAAGCATCACGCGCCAACATCACCCCCTGCGAAAAGTAAGCAGTTTTAGTAAAACCCGAACAGTCGATGCCTTTGGAAGAAGTTCCCCCCCACAGGTACGGACTTCCCAGCAACTTTTTAGCGGTTTTGATGACGTTTTCTGCCGTAGGCTGAATATTCTCCCAATCATGGAAATTCATGCATTGTATGGCTTTCACATAACCTTCCCGCTTATCCGGAAGTTGAATATGCAGGAAGCCGTTTTCTTCACCTATAACCTCAACGATATTTCCAAGCACAAGGTCGGCAACAGTCTCGGCTCCATCGTTTGGCTCAGCGAGTACCCAACCGTTCAATTGTGTAAAAACAGTTCGGTCTGCATGCTTCCAGGCATTTATTTCAGCGTCAGTCATCGGCTCCAACCCGGAAGCTGGTGCCCATCCGATATACAAATCAGGTGTTTGAATACGATACCAGCCATCTTTTCTATCCAGCAATTTCACGGGTGTTCCCAATAGGGTTTGCGACACCATCTCGGCAGCATATTTCGGAGTCGACCGCATTGGGATTACGGAAAGGGTAACTAATCCCCATCGTTGGTCTCCAAGAACTTCATCGGGCAATACCCGAACTGAATCAAGTGGTTCTATTCCGATTTTAGCCAAGCTGTCTTTTAAAGCCTGATATGCCTCCGGAAGGTTTGTTGCTCCTTTCAGAACAAGCTGAGTAGCTGATCGGTCAACCTCCACATCAAAAACAGCTACCCGTTTGTCCGGTACAAATTGTTGCGATACATCGGAAATTAGGGCCTCAACTTGTTCGGTTGGCACAGAAGTATTACAGGCCCCCAGTGTAAGTAACAAGATAGAAACGAACAGATTGAATGACAGACTCTTCATCTATATTTCCCCATTTTTGAATAGAGAAAAGGACAGCCTAAAGATAGCTGTCCATTCTCCGGTTATTTTGTTTTATTCTGCAGTATCCCACCAAACAGGCTCAGTCATATAGGTATTTTCAAACACACCTAAAGCAGTAACCTTGGCAGCATTGTAATAACGTTCATAATAGGCCATTTGGTAGCGACGAATGTAATCCGTTTCTTTAGGGAAAGCTGTTTCGTAAACAAAAGTCGGACGTTTAAATCCTTTGTAAACTCCTGTAGCCAAATCATAAGTACCATCGGAACCAATACAGTAGTCACATCGTCTGATGTCAGTCCAGATTTCCGGGCTGTAAGTCAGTGCGATGTATTTCTGCATCATGATATGGCTCAACGTCAACTCGTCAGCCGTTTGAGCAACAGCTGCACTGGCCAGGAATGCTGAACTTTCACTGGAAGAAATGTCCATTTTATCCATATTGGCTTTAATACCTGCTTTGTAAGCAGCCAATGCACTTGTTTTATCGCCTTGACGGAAATAAACTTCCGCTTCAATAAACTTCACTTCCGAATAGGAAAGCAAGAAATAAGGGGAATTCTGTTGCGTGTAGAACAACACATTATTATCATCCGAGCGAAGTCCAACATAATTAACGTCTGTAGATAAAGGCTCTGAATCTACTTTAGTCAAATCAATTCCATAGGAATATTGCCCCGCATTATCTCCCGAAACAATCTTTGGAATTAACTTCTCCGCGCGAGGATCCTCAATACCACTATTCCAACTGTTACCTGAGCCTTCAACGGTATTTAAGAGATAGTCAATCCATAATTTACCAGGCTTATAAACTGATGACATATTTGAATACTGGATATTACGACGAGAAGAAATATCACTTATTTCGTACGGATAAGAAGCATCGTCGTCGTTTGAGCTGAACGATTTTGCAAGGTCGCTCAGAATTTCGTCCGGATTGTAATCAAGCAAACCAGTACCTTCTGCCTTCTTAGACAAGTGACTCATGAAACGGGCTTTTACACCATATGCAAACTTGATCCACTTGTCCACATCACCATTGTACATGATATCTCCTGTTGCTAAATCAGGCGCATCTTCGGACTGTGATTTTTGAAGGTCAGTAATCGCCTCGTCGCAAAGTGGCAATATCTGGCTGTAAACGTATTCTGCATCGTCATAATCCGGCTGAATATTACCAGCCAAACCGTCCTGATAAGCCATGTAGCCATAAGCATCAACCAAAGTTCCGCAACCAAAGGCTTGCAAAATTTTTCCAACACCCACATACTGCCAGGCCCCAATGTTTTCAGCATCTGTAATCATCTCATCGATATTTACCCAAGCATAGCCATACCAACATTGCCAAACCCACGCATCAGCGTTATTCTGAAATTGCCAGTTCTCCAACTGGTAATAACGAGCAGCTGGATTATAGTAGTAGCCCATTTGCTGGCAAAGAGCAGCGACACGGGTACCGTGGCTTCCATAGAAGTCAAAAGTTTCCGTCAACGCGTAAGGAAGTCGCTGATCAGGCGATGCTACCTGCGCGTTATTCGGAGAGGTATTGATATCCAGATTATAATCACAGGACGTGATTATAAATCCGAGTAATATGATTAAAGTTGTCGTTATCTTTTTCATAGTTGATTGCTTTAAAACTTAATATTTACACCAAACGCAACACTGGTCGTAGCTGGCACGCCTGCATAGTCAATAGCTGACGAACCGGCACCAACAACACCTGAACCACCGGCACTCACCTCCGGGTCCATTCCCTTATAGTTCGTGAACAACAACAGGTTTGTTCCCGACAGGGAAACATCGGCAGATTTCACAAATCCGAATCTTTGACAGAAAGAGCTCGGCAAAGAGTACGTTAAAGACGCCGACCGTAAGCGGAACCAATTCACATTAGTGATAAAATTGGAGGCATCAGCAACATACTCATTTTGGTAGTAACTTTGATCCAACTCAACAGAGCTGGTTGCATCCTGGTAATCACCATTAGAATCAACCATCACCCCACTAAACTGCTGTGTCTTACCCCGGTTCTCTGTTTCCTTACTTGTTCCGGAATAAACCATGGCGTATTCGGTTGCATTGTAAACATCACCACCTTTACGAATATCGATCAGGAACGAAAGATTCCAGTTTTTATAACTGATGCTGTTGTTAAAGCCGAGCAACAAATCCGGCTCACGGTTACCTACGATGTTGGTTGCATCAGTAGATGTAATAGGCAACCCGGTATCTGAATTCAGAATCAATTTTCCATTATCATCCGTCAACCAACGCTGACCTGTTAACCCAAGGAAATTTCCCTCACCAATAGAAGCCGACTTGGCAGGTCCAATCTGCACGTCAGTCACATAAAGTAATGTAACACCTTCAGGAAGATCAGTTACGGTTCCATCGTTGTGCGAGATGTTCAAGGACGTATCCCAATTCCAGTTTTTAGATTGAACCGGTTTTCCGGTCAAAGTAACCTCAACCCCTTTATTAATAACGGTACCAAAGTTCACATACTGGAAAATATATCCGGTAGCCATACTCACACGTGGTGAAATGATTTGATCTTTACTTCTGGTATCGTAATAAGTGAAGTCAACTCCAAAGCGTCCTTTCAGGAAGCGCATATCCATCCCCAGTTCGGTTGACTCGGTAGTCTCGGGCTTCAGAGTCGGATTACCACCAGTGTAGCTGTTTTTATACCCACCACCTACTGACGTCACAGGAGGATCTAGGTAAGTTGCTGTTTGATAAACCGGTGCATCTTTACCAACCTGCGACCATGAAGCACGTAATTTGGCAAACGAGAACTTATCTTTCAACTCATCAGAGAAGAATTGAGAAACAATGAAGCTACCGCTAACTGACGGGTAGAAGAACGAGCGATTCTCAGGAGCTAATGTCGACGACCAGTCGTTACGACCGGTAACACTCAAATAAGCAATACCTTTGTAGTTGGCAGAAAATTCACCAAAAACACTATACAAGCGCTTGGTCGAGCGATAATTTGTAAATGTTTTGTTTTCTGTATCAGCATTGTTAATACTAATAAAGTCGCTCAACAAACCAACTGCCTGTTGTTTGTTCCGGTAATAAGTTGTTTGCTCGTAGTTATGTCCTAACAACAAACCCAATTCAAAATCATTGATTTTTTGATTGGCCGAAACCGTAAAGTTTGAAGTCAGAATATTGTTTTCACGCTGAATTTCACTAACCACGCCATCTACATAAGGATCAGCAACTGCCGAACCCGGGTAAAGAATACTACGGGTATACATGTTATAGTGGTCAACCCCCAAACGATAAGTTGCACTCAACCATTTAACAGGCGCAACGGTCACATAACCTGATCCAATAAAACGATGAACATCGTCGGTAACCGGGTTTTTATTGACAGTCCAATACGGATTATCCACATCATATTCCGGATCAACACCTTGTACAAGAGGTGTACGATTTCCGCCTTCTAACCAGTTTGACATGTTGTTGTTCACCGGCCACAAGTACAAACTAATCATGGCACCATCGCCAGACGAACCGTAAAGTCCGCTACCAGTCAATGTCTTGTTTGATTGCGAATAAATGTAATTGGTATTCATTCCTACAGTAAACCAGCCTTTTTTCTGCTCGCCGTTGAAACGGAACGAGTTTTTCACATAATTGGTTGTTGGAACAATACCATTTTGATCTGAGCGGTTCATCGAGATGAAGTAAGTTCCGTTATCATTACCACCGGAAACACTCCCGGTTACGTCATATGACCAAGCTGTTTGAAAGAAATCTTCAATATTATTGTAGACATTTCCTCCCGATATCGGAGCACCCCATGAGCTGGCTGTTCCACTGTCAGCAACACCATTGTTACCTTGTCCGTACATCTTCTGATATTCGGGATATCTGTTCGCCACATCCATACGAAATTTTGAGCTCACAGTAACTTCAGGCACACCAGCCTTCCCTTTTTTCGTAGTAATAATG
>NZ_JBZQJF010000109.1:0-16235 GCF_059905295.1 Mangrovibacterium sp. | reverse complement strand
ATTTATTTTTGTGTACTTCTATAGTTTTACTTTGCATCGTTCTCCAAATTTGATGATTAATTCTTGTTTTACTTGCCCCCAATTGGGTGGTTTGGCGGTCCATTCTTTGGTTATTTGCTGTTGAGCCAGGTAAAAAGATTAGGAAACGATACACAAACACCTCACAAACAACTTAAAATGCCATTCCAGGCTCCGCAATTCCCCAGCGAACCACTGCAGTTGCTTCGCGAACTGCTGCAGTTTGGTTCCGCAACCAACAAAAAAAGCTCCCCGAAGGGAGCTTTCCACAAATTAGTCATCTTATCTATTAGAAGTTTGAACCACTCTCAGTGTCAAACCACAACGGCGTGCTAATTAAATCTCCACCTTTCATGGTCGCCACAGCAGCAGCAACACCATCGGCATTATTGGTGCGTTCTGACGTAACAAAAGGCATCCGTTTGATCCATTGATCAGCTGCGATAACACCCCAGTCTGAGTTGCTGGAATTTTGGTACACATGAGGTAATTTAGGATAGCCGGTACGACGGAAGTCAGCCCAAGGTTCGTTCGGGTTTGTAAACCCTGCGATCCATTTTTGGGTGATGATCTTTTCCAGCTTTTGTTCGTTAGTTGCTGCATCGTCCCAAGCTACTGTTACTGTTGAACGAGAAGTGAAGTCGTTGATGGTACCATCACCTTTACTATCGTAAACAGCATCGTTATAATCAATTGGTGTACTTGTACTATCTGCCAAATAAGCGTCGACTCCGCCTGCGCCCCACTCAGCAAAAGATGCACGAACACCAGCGTCATAATCTGTACCGGCATCACCAGCACCAGTCCAACCACGTAAAGCTGCTTCAGCTAAGTCGAAATTAACTTCAGCTGCTGACATATACGGGCGAGAGGTATTCGTTGCGAAACGATCGTTGATCATTGAATATGAAGTGTGATCACCTTTTGCAGTTAAACTTGCACCATTACGGATACCTTTGTAGGGATAATCCGGGTGATCTGAATAAACAGACTCATCGGTTGTAGCCGGTTGGAAATATTGATCGATACGTGGGTCTTTCAAACCAACAAGGAATGATTCCATAGCTGCTGACATACGTGTGTCACCCCAAGAAAAACAGATAATCGCTAAATACATATCATGACCGTATTCAGAAACGTAAAAGTTATCTTCATTGGTTGTGATCAAACCGGCAGGATCTGCAATTGCTTTTTCACCTTGCTCTTTTGCCAATTCAGGATCTGCTTCTGAAATACGAATTGCTAAACGCAGACGCATTGAATTCACCACCTTAGCCCATGCTGTTACATCTCCACTGAAGCTTGCATCGAACTTTGCTAAACCTGTATAGTCTGGATTTGCAGCAAAAACAGCTTGAATATCATCCAAATCGCTGAAGAATGCGTTATACAAATCTGGTTCGCTATCGTAACTTGAATTTTCTTGTCCGTAAGTTGAATAGATTACCGGACCATGGTAGGTTGTCAAACGAGACATCCCCAAAATACGGATCAATTTAGCCCAGGCTACAAATACATCGTAACCACCAGCTTGAGCGATATCAATAACCTGGCTGGCTGGTGCCATCAAGCTATTATAAATACGATCCCAGTATGTATTCCAGGTAATATAATAAGTCGTGTTATTCACACCTCCAACGAAAGGAGTCGGAGTTGCCATATAGTTACAATACGACTCTGCAACCAGGTTTTCTTCAATTTGATGACCGAAGATATTATCCAACAACGAAGGATAGAACGAACCGATATGATTGAAGTCCTGAGTCAGCGAGGCATCGGTAATCTCGTAGGGATTCACGTTTGCACTTTCAAAGCCATTGGTACAGGCGTTGGCAAAAAGTGCGACAATAAATATGAATAGTATTTTTTTCATGATTCTCCAGAATTAGAATGTTACTTTAAGATTGAAACCATAAGTTCTTGTAGCAGGAACACTGAAGTTATCCAATGATTGAGATTGTAAATCAGTACTCATACTCAATTCAGGATCGAACGGTGCTTTTTTGTAGATAAAGAACAAGTTGTTTCCAACAACTGAGAATGAAGCCTTTTGTAAAGGTAATCCCAATTTTTGGACATTGAAGTCATATGTAAGAGCAGCCTGAGTCAAACGAATGTTTGTTCTGTCATACAAATAAGCTTCAGTGATACCGTTACGACCACCAACAGTTGTATAGTACAATTGAGGATCGATTTGAGTTACAGCAGTTGAACCTTGAATACCATTGATTGCTACATAACCTTGATCACGAGCATCAGCCGTACGTTGGCTTACACCGTAAGAATCCAAAATTGCTTCAGTTTGGCTGTATGCTTTACCACCAATTTTTGCATTAACCAAGAAACTCAGACTGAATTGTTTGTAATCGAAGTTGTTGCTCCATCCCAAGCTGAATTTTGGATCTGCTTTACCAAGGTAGCTAGGTGTATCAGCTGACGTTTTCAAAGGAGCACCAGTTGTTTCATCCAACATGATTTGACCGGCATCGTTTCTTTTGAATTTAGTACCGTAAATATCACCGATAGAACCACCAGTATAAACACGAGAGTAGTATCTTTCAGAAGAACCTAAGTCGATATATTTATCTGGTTCGCCAGGATACAATTCAACAACTTTATTATTGTTTTTTGCAAAGTTCAAAGTTGAATTCCAAGTAAAGTTCTTGGTTGAAACAGGTTTTGCATTCAATACAATTTCAACCCCTTTGTTTACAATTTTACCGGCGTTAAACCATTCGCTGGTATAGTAATTATCTTGTTGTGAACCGGATAGAGGTCTTGACAAGGCTTGGTTTGTACTTGAAATATAGTAGTATGTAAAGTCAAGTCCTAAGCGACCGTTGAAGAATCTCCAGTCAGTACCTAATTCATAGTTAACCAATTGTTCCGGTTTTGCATCGGTAAAAGGTTTCACAGTATTCCGGGCAACACCACTTGTTGTAATACTATGATTAACCATAATTAAGCCCCAAGGTACTTCGTTGTTAACCTGAGAAGCAGAAGCACGCACTTTCGCGAAAGAAATGAAGTCGGGCAATTTTACCATTTGACTCAAGATACCGGTAATACCGGCAGCAGGATAGAAATAAGATTCGTTACCTGTTAACGCCAGGTTCGAAGACCAGTCGTTACGTCCTGATAAGTCAAGGAACAACATATCTTTATAGCCTAATTGAAAGTTCGCAAATGCACCCTCTTTAATTTCTTTACCACCGTAAATTGACTGAACCGCCACATTTGAAGGAATGTTCTGGAAGTAGAATTCATTCGGGTAACGAAGTGCGTTTGTTCCGTTGTCAACGCTGATACCATCGCCATAAACTGATTCCTGGTAACTGGCACCTAAAACAGCATTCAAGCTCAAATCACCAAAGTCGTTTTGGTAAGTAAAAATACCATCAGTATAAAGCTGCTTATCGTTGTATTTTTTATAGCTCCAACGACCATTGGTTGAAACGTTTACTTTATTACTACCTGCATAGTATCTTTGGTCGAATGATTTATTCGCATAGTCGTAACTACCACGAGCCTGGAATTTCAATTTGTCTGTAATTTTATACTCTACATTCAAACTTGCAATTACACGCTTAGTCATGTCCAATCGTGGTTGTTTGTTGACTACCCAATATGGGTTCGACTGAAAGTGATCTCCTTCAACAAACCATTCTTGCCAGTCCATGTTACGATCAGATCTGAAGTACTGATAGTTGTCTTTGTAATAAGAAAACTGCTGAGCACCCAAACTTGAATCACTCAAAGGTGTAGCTCCACTACGTGGGAACAAATACAAACCAGTCAATGGGTTCAAATAGTAACCGGCTGTTGCACGGTTCTTTGTACGTTCTGAAGTCAACATCACGTTGGATGTCAATGTCAATTTATCATCAAGCATTTTGGCTGATTGCTTGAAGGTAATATTATGACGTTGGTAGCTGTTATTTGGAATAACACCACCAGCGCCAGTATTACCATAAGAGAAATAAGTCGACATTTTATCATTACCGCTGCTAACGCTCAATGTATTTACAAGGTTATACCCTGTGTCGAAGAAATCCTTAACATAGTTGCTTTCGTAGTTTCCCGGAGTATAAGACCAGCTTTCTGCTGCACCATCTTCAGCACCATATTTGAATTGCAGTTTTGGTGTTTGAATAACACTCTCAAAGATTGCACTTGAGTTGAAAGAAACTGATGTTTTACCTTCTTTTCCTTTTTTAGTTGTAATGATGATAACACCATTGGCTCCCTGGCTACCATACAAGATAGCTGCAGTTGCACCTTTCAATACACTGATGCTCTCGATATCGTCCGGGTTCAACTGAGAAAGACCGTCACCTTCGTCAGTTCCACCCCACATACCTGATTGACCACCTTTGTTGTTTACCATCGGAATACCATCGATAACGTAAAGCGGATCACTTACAGAATTCACGGATTTACTACCCCGCAAAACTGTACGCGTAGAACCACCAGCACCTGAAGAACTCTTACGAATCTCCAAACCTGCAGTTTTACCACTCAAACCACTCATAAAGTTTACATCTCTGGCTTTCATCATGTCATCTCCACTAACTTCCTGGGATGAATAAGTCAGGGTTTTTGCTTCACGCTTAATACCCAATGCAGTAACAACAACTTCGTCTACTGCAATGTTGTTGCTTTTCAGTACCACATCAATGTTTGTTCTTCCATTAACAGGAACTTCCTGTGGTTCGTATCCCATAAACGAGAAAACCAGGACCGCTCCCTCTGGTTTTTCCAGATTAAAGGTAAAATTACCATCAAAATCGGTTGCTGCACCATGGTTGGTACCCTTCTCTAACACAGCCACGCCTGGCAGTGGTTCATTGTCTCCTTCTGAGACAACGCGCCCTGATACGGTTGTTTGTGCCATTGCAGACACTGTGCCTAACAGGACGAGCACAAATAATAATAAGGACAACTTCTTCATAGTTTGTTCAATTTTTAAAAGATGAATACTTTTTGATTCATGGAAATGTATATCTGTTTTGAAATTTGTTTTGTTAATAAAATGTTACCGCACACATTTCATATTACTGCCAAAAAGAATTTGATCCATTACGGAATTATTCATCGCCTTTAAATTTTAGAAATGATTAACTGATTATCTTTTTGTCGGATCCGGGCATTCACAATCTCTGCAACAACATTCAGCACATCAAAAGCTGAATTCTGCAGATCCAGGTTCCCGGAGAAAGTTTCGCCCGCCAGGGCTTGGTCTTCAAATACAATCTCTACATTGTAGTATCGAGCTATTTTTTTTGCAATGTCTCCCAATGGTTGTTGCTCGAATACTAAATATCCGTCGCGCCAGGAGGTATATAATTGTGTATTGACTTTCTGTTTTTCGAAATCGCTGGTGTACGTATTTAAACTAGCCAGCATGCCCGGAGTCATGCGCGAACTTGACCGTCCCAACAAGGGGTTACCTCCATATGTCAGTTCAACGGTCCCTTTAACCAAGACGGTACTAATTAAAGAATCATCGCCGTAAGCACTAAGGTTGAATACAGTTCCCAAAACCTCTACATCCATTGCACGGGTTGAAACAATAAACGGATGTGCTTTATCGTGCGCAACTTCAAAAATGGCCTCGCCATCCAAATACACTTCCCTGTTCTTCTTTGTAAATGCAGCAGGAAAGATTAAACGCGAACCCGAGTTTAACCATACTTTAGTTTGATCGGACAGCGTAATTGTAGTCCGTTTTCCATAAGGTACAATCAGCGTGTTTAAAGCAACTTTGCCACTAACCATTGCCTGGTTAGTTTGCTCATTAGCATCAATCTGAATGGAATTACCATTATCTAAATATTCAATGCTTGACTTCTGCTTGTCGATATTCACTTTCTGATCGGCCAATAACAATTGGGTATTCTCAGTAGAGTTAACATCCGGAGCGGTTTGAGCATAACGAGCTAAATCGGATTTGCTGTTTAAAACGAGAAGTGCAGGTACCGCTAACAGAACTAAAAATATAGCGACCGCGGTAAAACGGTAAATATTAATACGACGCTTGTATGCATGAATCGAATGGTCAATCTTAAATCCTAAAGCCTCCTTTTGCGTCTTCCCTAGTACCGACCGCTTTCTAAACAAAGCACGATAAATTCTGACGGCAAGCATTAGTTGCTTATCCTCAGAACCTCTGACAAAATCCTGTTCCTTGTCTGCAATTTCAGCGACAAGTCTGTCATTTGTCAAGATATCTTCTGCTTTATTTGTTCTTTTCTCCATTATCGGTATTTAATAGCTCAAAAATGTCAGTTTCCCGATCATTTATAAACCATAAGCACCGATGGAGAAAAACATAGACAAGAAATTGCAACTTTTTTTATCAAACTTTAACAATGCCGAAACAAACTCCTATACATCAACACATTACATGAAATATTTTTTTTCAATTTTTCGTGTTTGAACTGTGAGTTTTTAGAATTGTAGTTTAATATTTAAACCAACCGAACGGGTTGAAGGAACAGTAAAGCTGTCGATTGCCTGATCTTTACTTAAAGTATTGAGGGTAACTTCCGGATCGAAAGGGGCATCTTTATAGAAGAAGAATAAATTTTGTGCAAGCAAAGAAAGCTGCACATGTTTCACCCACCCCTTTTCCGGGGATAAGAGATATGAAAATCGAAGCTGAGATAGCCGAATATTATCACGGCTATAAGTATAAACCTCTTTAATTCCTGTTCGCTCGCCAACAGTGGTGTAATATAGCCGGGGATCAATCTTATTGACTAAGGTTCCGTCGGGTAACACAGCATTGATAGAAACACCACCGTTATCGCGCGCTACTGCCGAACGTTTACTTACGCCATAGCCATCAAGCATCGACTCTGTCTGGCTTATAACTTTTCCGCCAAATTTGCCGTTGATCAAGAAATCGACCGAAAAGTTACGATAGCTAAACCGATTACTAATTCCCATACTCCATCGTGGATTTGAATTACCAATATATTCCGGCTTTTCGCTTCTGGGTATACTGCCATCCTCATTCAACAAAATCCGGTTATTTTCATCCCGTAGGAACTTGTAAACGTAAATGTCTCCAAACGAACCACCTTTGTCAATAACTAACTGATAACCTTCATTCTCAGAAAGTACAATCGGATCTTTCAATTCTTCATGCAATCTGACAATCCTGTTTCTATTCTCGGCATAGTTAATTGTTGTCAACCATTCAAAATTCGTGGTTCTTATCGGCTTCACGTATGCCGTTAATTCCACCCCATCATTGGTCACTTTCCCAGCATTCACGTAATAGGTGGAGTATCCCGAACCTGATGGTGCCGGTAACTCTATAAACTGATCCCGACTAATCAAACTATAATAGGTAAAATCAAGTCCGAGACGATTATCAAAAAACTTCCAATCAGTCCCCAGCTCGAGGCTTCTGATTTTTTCGGGTCTAAGATTATCAAACGCCTTAGACGTGTTGAAAACGACTCCAACCCGATTAATGGTGTGCTGCGGATTAACACGGTTAAAAGGGACTTCGTTGGAAACCAACGAAAGCGAAGTTCTCAACTTACCATAGCTAATGAACGCCGGCAACTTTAAAATATCTGTAACAATTCCGCTCAAGCCAATCGATGGATAGAAGTAGGAATCATTTCCGGTACCATATAAACTGGAAGCCCAATCGTTACGACCCGAAAAATCCAGAAACACCTTATCATCATAGTTCAATTGTAAATTGCCAAATACCGCTTCCTTTATCAAACGACTGCTTAATATCGAATTGACCATCACATTATCATCGATGTTCTGAAAATAAAACTCATTGGGATATTTAAGACCTATGGTTCCGGTATCAACTGTTAAACCTTGGCCAAGCGTACTTTTTTGGTAACTCGTTCCAAGAATTGCATTAACTCTGAGCTTTTTCCAACTGTTCTTATAAAACAGGATAGCATCTCCGTAGATCAGCTCATCGTTTATCTTGGTATAAACCCATCGACCATTCGCATCAACGTTCGTAATATTAGAGCCTGCTTTATGCTTTTCCTCGTACGTTTTCACGGCATAATCATAACTTCCCCTCATCGACAAATCAAAATGATCATTAAAACGGAAACTAACATTCACGTTCCCAATCAATCGCTTAATCAAATCTTCTCGCGGTTCATTATTTACGATCCAATATGGATTTGACTGAAAATGATCCTCGACAAACCAGTTTTGCAGATACATGTTTCGATCGGTATTGAACACCTGATAATTTTTCGCATACTCCGAAAAATCCCGTTCCCTGGGGAAGAGATACAATCCGGTTAACGGGTTCAGATAATAGCCGGCCATGTACTTATTATCCGCTTGCTCGTTTATCAACATAATATTAGATCCCAACTTTAAACGATCATTCAACAAATTACTCGATTGCCTAAATGTCAGGTTAATTTTGTCGTACCTGTTTTTCGGAATTACCCCCTGTGACGAAGTATTGGAAACCGATAAATACGAAGTTGTCCGTTCATTCCCGCCACTCAATGTTAAGGTGTTTACCAAGTTCGTCCCCGTTTGAAAAAAGTCTTTCACGTATCCTTTCGCATAATTTCCTTTTTCATACGACCAACTTTCTGCAGCTCCACCTTCAGCGCCATAATCATATTGAAGAGCTGGCAAATCCCGAACAGATTCAACAGTCATATACGAACTCAGCGTAACTTTTAGCGGTCCAACTTCACCATGCTTTGTATTGATCAAAATAACACCATTAGCCCCCTGGCTCCCGTATAGTGCTGCCGCATTGGCACCTTTTAAAACGGTGATACTCTCAATATCGTCGATATTTAACTGCGACAGTCCATCTCCCTGGTCACCTCCGTCAAACAGTCCTAATTGCCTTCCTTTGCTGTTGACCATTGGAATTCCATCAATCACAAATAGAGGTTCGCTTGATGTAGAAAGTGATTTGTTGCCTCTCAGAATAATTTTGGAAGACCCCCCATATCCGGAAGCGCTACGACTAACCTCCATGCCGGAAACCTTTCCAGAAAGACCGCTGACAAAGCTAAATTCCCGGCTGCCAATATCATCGAACTGAATAGTTTGCGTTGCATAGGTTAACGACTTCTCCGCACGCTGTATTCCCAAAGCTGACACCACAACTTCTTCTACACCAAAATCATCGTCCAGCAAAACAACATCAAGCGCTGTTTTTCCGCTAACATTCTCCTGAACGCTCTTCATTCCAACATATGAATACGAGAGGAAGGGTGTATCAGCAGGTATTGTTATTCGGTACTTTCCTTCCCAATCAGTTGTAACTCCTGAAGTCGTGCCTGGAATAACAACTGAAACCCCAACCAAAGGATTGCTATTTTCATCGGTAACTTTTCCCTCAACGATTTTTTTATCGGTATCCCTACTGGAACCGGAAGCATGATCACCTTTTTGCTTTTCTTCCTTCAAAATGATAATCTGCCGATCGAACATTTTATAATTGAGGCCGGTGCCTGCCAATACCATTTTCAACACATCACTAACAGGCTGTCCATCAACCTGAAGCTTAACATTGTGTTTTAAATCAACTTGCTGGTCGTTGTAAAAAATGATATACTCGCTTTGCTCCTGTATAAGCTCAAAGACTTTCTTCAGACTTACAGACCTGAAATGAGCCGTAATTCTGTTGTCCTGCGCTTGCAATAAAAATGAAGCACCGAACAAAAAGAGCAGCAAGAATAACGCTTTTAACTTCATACGATATAGGCACACAGAAAATTGCACATTCAGTTACATAGAACAAGATCACCTCAATTCAGTTTAACACGGCGATAAAATTTTCCGCTTTTAAGTGTCATATTTTTAAATCGATGCCACACATACTATTAATGTCATCGATTAGTTTCTTTTCTCCTCCGATTGAGGACGCTCACCTCCTGTGATTAAAAGCTTACCATCCCGTTTTTCAACCTCACTGCCCGAAATTTGAGTGATCATCTGCAAAACCTCCATGGCTGAACCCTTCAAATCAAGATAACCTGAAAAAGTTTCCGATTTCAAGCTCGGATCTTCGAACTCGATTTGAACATTATAATAGCGAGATAATTTCTTTCCAATACTTTCCAATGTCCCATTCTTTATACTCAAATATCCATCTTTCCACGAGGTATAATCCTTCGGATCAACAGCATACTGAGTACATGATTTTTCATCCACATTGTAATCGGCTTTCATCCCAGGAACCATTTTTGCCTTTCCTGAAAATCCGGGGATGACACTTTTGTAGCTAAGTTCAACTGAGCCTTTCTGCAATACCGTGCTAACAAGTTTATCTTCGGCATAAGCACTAACACAGAAAACAGTCCCCAAAACACGGACATTAACATCATGTGTAAGTACAAAAAACGGGCGACTGGCATCATGACTTACGTCGAACAATGCTTCCCCTTCCAGAAAAACTTCACGTTTATTCGACTTAAAATGCACCGGATAGGTAAGTTTTGATCCCGAATTCAACCAAACAACAGAACTATCCGGAAGTGTCACGCAACTTCTTCGGCCATAAGGCACCACAATCATACTGTAACTGTCATCAAAACCGGCTGAAGTCTTACCTGTCTGACTATTGGGTAAAACAACCGATTTATCATTCGACGAGATATACACGTTCTCGCCATTAGCAGAATAAGAGATTGCTGAATTCTGTGCATCAATCTCAATAGAGCTATCTTTCCTTAAATAAAGCTGAGTATTGGCAGTTGGATGAATAGCAACATTCGATGCGAACTGCCTTATCTCCGATTCATCTGATATTTTAAAGAAAAGTGTCAGCCCGACCAACAAAATAAAAACAGCAGCCACAGATCCCCATGTTATCTTGCGCTTAAAACGTTGCTGTCTGATACTTGCCTGAATACGAGTCTCGAGTTCATCACGTTCCCGAATCGAAATCCGCTCTCGCTTCGCCACCAATACATCGAGAATATCAACAGCAAGAAGCTCGTCATCAGACATTTTATCCTTAGAAGTAGGTTTATCTACATTCAATTTTTGACGCAAAAAATCGTCTGCCAAAATATCTTCTGCATTTCTATTTTCACGATTCTCGCCCATCAATGATCAAACAAGGTTAGTCTTAGTATTTGGTTAATTGACATTCATTTTTCAATAAAACAAAGAAAAGGATAAAATCTTTTCCGTCAAGCTGTTCTCGAATAGATTTTATCGAACGGTAAACTGAGGTACGAACTGATTCAACCGAAATATCCATAACTGCTGCAATTTCGTGGTAAGCCATCTCTAATTGAAACTTGAGATGAAGGATCTCACGCTGCTTTTCCGGCAATTGCTCAATCAACCGATTTATCTGGCTTAATTGCTCTTGTTGATCCTCAGAATCGTCCTGATCCACAAATTGTTGCTTACTTTCGGCATCTTGATTCAAAGTATCAGAATACACAATCCGCATTTTTTTCTTCTCCGAAGCCAACACTTTGCGCTTCATCGATTTAAAAAGATAATTGCGGATATTGTCATTCTCGGCCAGATTCTTCCGGTATTTATACAAATCGAAGATTAAATCGTGAATACAATCTTTTACCACTTCACGGTCTTTACTGTATACCATTCCAAACGAGAAGAGCACATCAGCATAATTATCATACAGCTCCTGAAACGCATCTGCATTTCCGGCTTTAATCCGTTTCCAGAGATAATAATCGTGATTCCCCTCGTTGAGCATAAACCGTTTTTACGTTATTGTCAGAATGATTTCATGTTACCTCACAACCGACATAAGCTAATAAAAATTGTAGAAAACTTAAGCATTTGATATCCTTCTTTTTTTAATACCTAAGCTCGCACTTTCACATTAAACCTAAAAATACTGTAGCCTGTCGAAAGCCGTGAATTTATAGGAATTTAATCAACTTAGCAACAAAACAATCAAAGATGTGTCCGCAAACATGCAATTACATTCCTCAACGAAACATTCCCTTAACACGAACAAAATGACACAAAAACAAACATTCGAGAAACAATAAGATTACACCAAAGCACCACAAAATTCATTACAACACTTGCCTATGATGCAATTACACTCAAAATATCGATCAAATGTGCCCAGAACTTCTCAGTTGCTTCAATATGTATTCGCTCATCCGGAGAATGCGCATTGCGGATAGTCGGACCAATAGAAACCATATCCAAATCGGGGTATTTCTGTAAAAACAAGCCACATTCCAATCCAGCATGAATAGAACGAATAACAGGTTTCTGCCCGAAAAGTCTTTTATACGACTCAGCAGCAACTCCTACAATATAGCTATTCGGATTGGGTGTCCATCCCGGGTAGCCGTCAGAGTGTTTAACCTCGGCTCCAGCTAACTCAAAGACCGAACGCACCATTTGAGCAGCCATTACTTTTCGGCTCTCAAGTTCACTTCGTTGGCTTGTCGTTATTATAACCTTATCAGAGTCGGTAAATTTCACGGAGGCCAGATTTGTGGAAGTCTCAACCATGTCTTTCATTCTGGTACTCATTTCCAGAACGCCATGAGGACAAGCCAGCAAAACATTCAACATTTTTTCCTGACTCGACATAGTCATCACTTTACCTGGCAGGACAGTTGAATTATGGTCGATCACCAAATTAGGCTCAGTTCGTTCATACTCAAACTCAACGTCCGAAGCAAACATATTAAGCTCGGCCACAAGACTTTCCTTTTGAACCGAAGGCACAATAATCGTCGCCGAAGCCTCCCTGGCAATCGCGTTACGCAGATTTCCACCATCAAACTCAACAATCCTGACTCCGAAGTCTCGAACAGCCTGCCACAAAAAGCGAGCAAGTATCTTAACCGCATTGCCACGACCTTTATGAATATCATCACCGGAATGGCCTCCCCAAAGTCCCTTCACGATGATCTTCAACGCAAACGATTTTCCCGGTGTTTTTTCTTTTTCGATATCCAATTCAGCAACAGTATCCATGCCACCTGCACAACCAATAAAAATTTCGCCATCATCTTCCGAATCCAGGTTAAGCAGTATTTTACCGGTTAAAAAATCCGGTTCCAAAGCAAAAGCTCCGCTTAAGCCAGTCTCTTCATCAACCGTAATTAAGCATTCAATTGGTCCGTGAACCAGTTCTTTATCCGCCAACACAGCCATCTGCGCAGCAATACCAATGCCGTTATCAGCACCCAATGTTGTGCCGTCTGCTTTCACCCATTCGCCGTCTAGAACCGGCACAATGGCATCCGTATCAAAATTGAAATGTTTATCTGTATTTTTTTCGCAAACCATATCCATATGAGCCTGCAATATCACTGTTGGCACATTTTCTTTCCCCTCACTTGCTGGCTTACAAATCAGCACATTACCGATCTGATCAGTCTTAGACTCCAATCCGTGTTTTTGTGCAAAATCAAGCAAAAAAGCACGAATACGCTCTTCCTTTTTTGATGGTCGCGGGATCTGACAAATAGATTCGAAATAATTCCACAAGGACTGCGGATTTAACTTTTCTAATTTTTTCATAATTCAATTCTAACGCTCTTCCTGAATTTCCTTCCGGTTACCCGTCAAAGTTAATGCATAAAAGTGAAGAACAAATTTTAAAGCCATCAATTCGGAAAGAATACCAGAAGGGCCGCAATAGCGTAAGCAGACAACAACTTAAGGATAAATTAATCCACAAGGATTAATAAAGCCATCAAAACTATTACCTTTGCGCCCCTCTATTGATAATGAAAGTATTCCGGATATGATAACCGTTTCAAATTTAGCAATTCAATTCAGCAAAAAACCTCTGTTTGCCGATGTAAACCTGAAGTTTACACCGGGTAACTGCTACGGAGTTATTGGTGCCAATGGTGCAGGTAAATCAACCTTTTTACGCCTTATATCGGGCGAACTTGAGCCAACCCGAGGTTCTATTACAACGGGACCGGGTGAACGGCTTTCGGTGCTAAAGCAAGATCACCACGCCTACGACGAATTTACAGTTCTTGATACTGTTTTAATGGGACATAAAGAGTTGTGGCGAATCATGAAAGAAAAAGAAGCCTTGTATGCAAAAACTGATTTTACAGAAGAGGACGGCATGCTGGCAGCAAAGCTGGAAGATGAATTTGCACAAATGGACGGCTGGAATGCTGAAAGCGACGCAGCCATGCTGCTGAGTGGATTGGGAATTAAGGAAGATTTCCACTACTCCCAAATGGGAGATATGGAAGCCAAAGCCAAAGTTCGTGTTTTGTTGGCACAAGCCCTCTTTGGCAATCCAGACAACCTGTTACTCGATGAGCCAACCAACGACCTTGACCTTGAAACCGTTTTGTGGCTGGAAAACTACCTGAGTAATTGTGAAAATACGGTGATTGTTGTTTCCCACGACCGTCACTTCCTCGATAATGTTTGTACCGATGTCATTGATATCGATTACGGAAAAATACGCTCATTCTCCGGCAACTACACCTTCTGGTACGAATCGAGCCAGTTAGCTCTTCGTCAGCAAGCTGCAGCCAACAAGAAAGCTGAAGAAAAGAAAAAGGAGTTGATGGAATTCATCAGCCGATTTAGCGCCAACGTTGCCAAATCGAAACAAACGACCAGCCGTAAAAAGATGCTGGACAAATTGAATATTGAAGAAATTGAACCATCAACACGTCGTTACCCGGGAATTATATTCCAACCCGAACGTCAGGCCGGAGACCGTATTTTACGGGTTGAAGGACTTACTTACGAAGTAGATGGCGAGCTTATCTTCAAAGATGCAACTTTCACGATCGAAAATGGAGAGAAAGTTGTTTTCTTAGGCAAGGACAACCGGGCCATGACTGCTTTCTTCAAAATTATTAACGGAGAACTGGAACCTACTGCCGGTGAATACGAATGGGGAGTGACCATTAAAAAGGCATTCCTACCAATGGACAACACCGATTATTTTCAAAACAAAGAAACACTTTACGAGTGGCTTGGGAAATATTCTGACGATACCAGCGAGGCTTTTCTGCGCGGCTACTTGGGTAAAATGCTTTTCTCGGGCGATGACCTTCAAAAGAATGTTCAAGTGCTTTCCGGAGGTGAAAAAATGCGCTGTATGATTTCCCGCATGATGCTGGAACACCCCAATGCGATTATTTTGGATCACCCGACTAACCACTTGGATATGGAGTCAATTCAGTCGTTCAACAACAATATGAAAGTTTATCCGGGACAAATCCTGATGGCTTCTCACGACCACGAATTTATCTCATCAGTATGTAATCGCGTAATTGACTTAACTCCTGATGGTGTAATTGATAAGTACATGGACTTTGAAGATTACCTGACAGACGAAAAGATTAAAGCAAATCGTCTGGAACGTTACGCGAAGTAACCAGCAGAATAAAAATACACATCAATATGAAGAGGTTGTCTTGCAGAAGTCAACCTCTTTTTGTTTACCCTTACCCCCAATGGATTAAAATAAATTCACCTTATTGATTAGTTAAAAAGGTTTAAAACCGAAAAAAGTTCCTTCACATAAGTAGGGTTATTGATTCCACCGATGGATAGAGTACATGACAAGCAATTAAAATTTTCAGCATTATGTACACATATTTATCCTACGCAATTGAAGCAGCATTAAATGCAGGACAAGAAATTTTGGCCATCTATAACAATCGTCATTACCGGTTACATGTTGAAATGCGCCCAAACCTAACCCCGCAAACCAACGCTGACCAGAACAGCCATTGGGCAATAATTGAAACTTTGGCTCAAAGTCAGTTACCGGTACTTAGTGAAGATGGCGAAAACATTGACTACGAGACCCGCAAGAATTGGAACAAATTTTGGCTGGTTGATCCCTTAAACGGAACGAAAGAATTCATTAAGCGAAACGGATTGTTTACCGTAAACATCGCTCTTATTGAAAATAACGAAGCCAAACTAGGCGTAATTTATGCTCCTTTGACAGGCGAAATATACTGGGGATCCGAGGAAACGGGAGCCTGGAAAGCGCTTTGCCCAAAAGGAACAATTCAGCTTACCGAATTGACAAAAACAGCCACCCGTCTCCCTGTGAAAGCAAGATCGAAAAGTTTAAAAATCATAAGTAGCAGAACCTTCAAAACAGCAGAAACTCAGGAATACTTTAACAAACTTCGTGAGAAAACCCGAAAAATTGAATACGTGAATATGGGCAGTGCATTAAAAATATGCCTGATTGCTGAAGGGAAAGCCGACATTTATCCCCAACT
>NZ_JBZQJF010000108.1:0-6443 GCF_059905295.1 Mangrovibacterium sp. | reverse complement strand
GGAAATGATTGGTGTGGGAGAAGGGAAAAAGGGAGCTGTGTGGGTTGCCCGTAAAGTTCCCGATGGAATGATCTCGGCACATGCTAACCATTCCCGTATCGGAGAGTTCCCGTTAGACGATCCGGAGAATTGCCTGTATTCGTCGAATGTGATCTCTCTGGCGATCGAACGAGGCTACTACGATCCGAATTCGGGAGAGCCTTTCCGTTTCAACGATGTTTATTGTCCGGCAACACCGGCTATTTTACGCTATTGTGAATCGCGGGTATGGAGTATTTTCCGGAGGGCAGCTCCTTCTCAAAATTTTTCGCCCGATTATCATCGTGGGGTAAAAGGGGCCCAACCGTATCCCTTATTTATCAAACCTGATTATAAAATCGGGGTGGCTGAGCTGGCAGCATTGGTGCGCGATCATTACGAGGGAACCCCTTGGGATATGACAAAAGGTTTGGGTGCAGGACCCTATGGAACGCCTAACAGAGACCGACCGCTAACTTTCAAAGTTGATGGCGATGATTGTGCCTGGGAGCGTCCGATCTCGAATGTGAATACCGCATTTTCATTTATCAGTCAAAGTCGGGCCTGGTTACCCGATGCGATCGGCGGGGTGATGTGGTATTCGCCGGACGATACTTTTACCAACTGTTACACGCCTTTCTATCCGGCTGTTAGCAAAATTCCGGAAGCTTATGCACATGGCGATCAGGGAAAATTCTCCTGGGAGTCAGCCTGGTGGGCCTTCAATTTCGTTTCCAATTACATCAATCTGAAATATCGTTATATGATCAAGGATGTATTGCCCGTTCAGAAGCAGTTGGAGGGAAAGGCCCTGGCGCAACAAGATTCAGTTGAGCAGGCTGCCTTAAAACTTTATGAAAGCGATCCCGATTCGGCAGTTGCATCCCTGACCAGTTATTGCTCTGCTACAGCAAATAATGTTGTGACAAAGTGGCGTGAGCTGGGGCAGCTGTTGGTTACGAAATATATTGACGGCTATATTAACGATGAGCGGGGATCCGGGCAAACTGCCGGTTATCCGCAGCAATGGTACAACCGGGCCGTAGAGGATAAGCCCAGTTTGAAGAATGCGGTATGGAGAAAGGATGCCGAAAGTAAAGAACCTCAAAGCTATTAAGCTGAATTCAATTCTAAAATACTTTCACAGAAGTTATAGTCACTTGAGGTATTGAACTTTGAGTCCCTAAAAATAGAAAGGCCGTCGGTTTGAAACAGACGGCCTTCATTATGTGCTTATTTGTTGAATTAATCTTCAGTAGCAAGTTCCGGTTGTGTTGACTGTGTTGATAGGTTTTTGGAATGATAATCTTCGAAGATGATCGCAATTGCAATTTTGACAAGGAAGGTAAATACGATAGAACCTAATGCAAAGATCATCGCTGCAGTTCTTAGTTCGATCATCGACGGCGTATATACGTAGATTTGGCCTAGCACATCGGGGGTGAAGCCGGGAATAATCAGGGCAATTCCTTTCTCAACATAAACACTGGCGTAGATCAGCACGGCCCCGATGTTGAGCGTGGTGAAGTTCTTTCTTGTTTTTGGAACCAGAAACAGGACGAAGGCAACACATCCCATGATGATTGATGCCCAGCTGTAAGGAACAATCTCTTTATTGTCACCGATGCCAAACAGGAGGTATTGCCAGTATAGAATGTGTTCAGTGCCGCTGTAAAACTCTTTAAATAATTCGGCAACTGTGAAGAAAAGGTAGATAAACATGGCATACACCATCAATTCGGCAATCGTCCAGATTGCTTCATCCTGAATTTCAAATCGGGTGAATTTGCGAAGCAGCTGAAACAAGATTAGCAAGATTGCCGGTCCGGAACAAAAAGCGGAGGCCAGGAATCGGGGAGCGAGTAAGGCGCTGTTCCAAAACGGACGAGCCGGAATGGCATTGTACAGAAAGGCTGTTACGGTATGAATGGCAACTGCCATCGGTATACTGATGAACACTAAAGTAAGAACCAGTTTTTTATTGTATTCTTTTTTAATAAAAATTCGGTGTAGTAAGTGAACGACAACAACAAGATTAATAAGCAGGTAGGTGAGTAAGACAAAGAAATCCCACGATAGCATCGATGACGGGAAGTTCATGGTGCCAATGCCGGGTAGCATGTGCCAAAAACGAAGTGGATTGCCAATGTCGACGATGATAAAGCCAATACTCATAATCACAGCACATATGGCGAGTAGTTCGCCAAAAATGACAATTTCTTTGATGGGCTTCCAATTGTAAACATAGGCCGGAATAACCAGCATAACGGCAGCAGCAGCAATACCAACCAGAAAGGTAAAATTACCAATATAAAACGCCCAGGAAACCGAGTCACGCATGTTCGTGGTTATCAGCCCGCTGTTCAGCTGCTGAAAATACCCTCCGGCACCCCAGATTAATGTCAATAACAGAAAGAATAACCATCCGTAATAACTGCGGTTACCACGCGAGATAATTTTGAAAATACCGGTTGTGGATTGTGTTACGTTCATGAGTCTTGTTTTTTCAAATTAGCTTCAGGGCTTAAACGCCAAAGAAGTAGTAGAATTTGGGCTGTGTGTTGAGTTCTTGTTTCAACACCAGTACCCTCTTATTTTCAAGAATGTAGCGTATTTCACTATTGGGATCCAGCAAATTTCCAAACTTACGGGCTCCCACAGGACATATCTCGACACAGGCAGGATAGCGGCCTTCGCGCACCCGCTGAATGCAGAAGGTGCATTTTTCAACGACCCCTTTCATACGGGGACGGTTGCCTAAGTAGTGTACGTTTGTGTTTAGCTCATCTTCCGGAATATTGGGTTCGCCCCAATTGAAGTGTCGTGCACCATACGGGCAGGCAGCCATGCAATAGCGACACCCGATGCACCAGTTGTAGTCAACGACAACAATGCCGTCGGGTTCCTGCCAGGTTGCTTTAACCGGGCAAACAGTTGTACACTGCGGATGTCGGCATTGCTGACACTGTACAGGTAGATAGAAATAACCTTCTTCCGGAACCTTTTCAGGATTGTAATGAACATTGGAGTCGGCAAAATCGATCCCCTTGTCTTTTTCCATTTCCAGGACTTCTATCCATTGAATTTGCGGATCACGCGACTGGTTATTTTCTTTCACACAGGCATAAACACACCTGCGGCAACCAATGCAACGAGACAGGTCGAGCGCATAACCAAACAGAATGCCGTCGGTTGCAGGTTTGGCCGATACTGTAAATTCTTTACCGTACTTTTCTTTATAGTCTTGCTCCAGACTTTTGATAATGTCGTCGACTTCATCCTTGGATAAGGCGCGAAAGTTTTTCTGCAAAAAATGATCAAAGGTCTTCATGTCGCAACCTGAAAATGCGATTGCAGAACCTGCAGCCAGCGCAACGTTCTTTAGAAATGACCTTCTGGATTTATCTTTTTTCATAGTAACAAATTCTTCGATTTATTTCAATATTTTCTGGGGAAGCGGAGGTGGTTCCGGAGTAATTGGTTTAAACTTGGGTGCATGCGGATTATGGCAATGCACACAGAGTAAATAGTGCTTTTGTCCGTTCCATTGGCCTGTTCTTTTTCCATGAACGCCTACCCGCCAATCCCGGAGTTTTTCACCATGACACTGACCGCATAGTTTGTATGATTCTTTAAAACTCAGCAGTTGGCCGCTGGCTAACCGAAGTGAATCCCGGTTCATGAGATCGTGGCAGTCGAGACACCAGCGGTTGGCTTTGTCGTGATTGAAGATTGAAGTCACCTCTTCATGCCAATCCAGCTGTCGTCGAACAGGATTAGGAACCAGCTCGCTGTGGCAGTCCGAACAAGGGTAGATGCCTTCCGAGAATGGTGGGGCTTCAACGGCATATTCTTCAGTCTGGGTGGATGAAGCGGTCTTTTCAGCCGGAAGAACATGCTGGTTGTATTTCTTCTCCATTGAATGACATGCGCTGATCACAAGCATCGTGAATAAAAGAAAGATTCCGGTTCTGTAAAATCGAAACACACGGAGGGCCAATTCCCTTTTCTGTAGAGGCTTATGACCAGGTTTAATAATAGGACTGTAAATCGGGTTCATAGCTTAGGGTTCTTTTTTAGACTTGTAAAATTTGGTGTATAGAATGGATGCACTGATGGAGACCACGGCCAATACCATAAACAGCAAGATGCGGAAAACGATGTCGATATTGGCGAAGTCAACAAATATCAGTTTGCAGGCAGAGGCAATGACTGAAGCTATTGCTAGCCATCGGTATTTTATATTTTTCAGTAGAAGGCTGGTTGCAAAAAACAGGATGGCAGCGAAAATCCACGAAGCCGTGATCCAGGTTTCGGGAACCAAATGATAAAATGCAATGAGGGTCATGATCCATCCTGCAAGCAAGTATAGGTTTCTGATTAGTTCTGTTTTAAGCTGAAGTCGATCTTTCTTCCAGTTAATAATTCGTGCACTCAAAAAAGCGATGAGCATAAACGACAAGTTTGTGCCGTTGTAGCTTAAGTCGTCGGTTAAATATAGGGTGAGCAGTAAAAAGAACAGGAATGTATTTATTACGACAATAAAACGCGATTGGAACCAAAGTGCCATTGAAACGACCAGTAAGCTCTGTATGGATAACAAAGTGTATGCTTTGGGAAGAAGAAATATGCCGTAGAACGCGACACTCATGGCAACAAAACTATAAATAGCATACATGGAGGCGAAGATCTTGATTTCTGTTCGTTTTTGTAATACGATAGAGTAGGCCAGACAAACGGCAGCAATGAATCCAAACAAGAGGATGTAGGAATCCCTGAAATAAAGTAAGGTTGAAAAGGCCAGAACGATTGAAAAGTTCATGCCGTTCCATACGACGGAGGCAATCAGTAATTCTCGTGATATTGTTTCTTTAAGTGGAATAATTGCTAACAATGAAAAGGCAACAGCACTTATAAGAAGGTTGAGATAGCTTATTCCCGGGGGTGAGCTAAGTTCGAGCGGATTTCCGATCATAGGATTATTGAGAAGCCAGTTCGAATGTGCCAGGTAAATAATAAAAATGAATGCAAGCATTAGTTTTAGCCATCCAAAACGGGTATAAAAAAGGACGGCAAATATGGAAGCGAGCATGGTGGTAACGGCTGCAAATGCATTCGATCCGGTTACGATTCCTGTTGTCAATAGCATGAGTATTGACAGGAAGGCTAAAGTTGGTTTTTGCTGTTTTGTTGCCCAATACAACTCAAAGCCTACAACGATTAGTAATAAGACTGTCGCCACTGTCTTGCTGCCAATCAACGGAGAGCTGGTAAAGAAGTGTAGCTGCAAGGTGATGTAGAAAAGTAAAAGATGCCCGCAGTAGGCAAAGAGCCTGGAAAGGTAGCTGAACGACCGGCGACTGTAATAGGAAGTCAGGTAAATTAGGCCAACAGAGGCAAAACCAACAATTGCCGAGAGTAGTGGGTTTTCCAGGTACTGAACCAGGAAGCTGATTCCAAAAAGCAGGACAATGTTACCAAGCCAGGCTAGTCCGTACTCTCCAATGCTTGATTCAACGTTCTCTTTTTTTGTGAATGATAGGTCTAACTCAAAATATGAGTCATCATCAGCTTTGCCAGCTTCGGAGGAAAGTACTGATTCTTTTTCGGTTTTGAGATGCAAAGCTTTTTCAATCTGTACTAATCGGATTTTAATTGCATTGATCTCATCTCTTATGTCATCCACTTCTGACATACGCGCTTAGGTTATCTGTAAAACACTTTAATGTTCGGTTCTACGGAAATGCGCAAGATAGGTATGTCTTTTTGTGCTGATATATATCAACTTAGAGCAGTTTGTGTCCTTTGGCGACAATCCGCAGTTTGCCCCAAAGATTTTGTCGAATCGTTACAGGACCATTGGGGAGGAAGGACCTTGGCCGAACACAGGATCATAAAACAGGTATTGAATGATGGATGAACAAGAAGATTTCCGGAGTCAGAAACCTCCCGATTAAACAACAAAAAGGCCGTCAGTTCAAAACTGACGGCCTTCAATATTGGATTGATTTTTTGAATTAATCTTCAGAACCAACTTCTACGTCCATGATGTCCTTGTCAACCAAGATGCGACCACAGTATTCGCATACGATAATTTTTTTGCGGTTGGCAATATCCATTTGACGTTGAGGCGGGATTTTGTTGAAGCAACCACCACATGCATCGCGTTGTACAGTTACAACTGCTAAGCCGTTGCGGGCATTCTTGCGGATACGTTTAAAAGCTGTCAACAAACGCGACTCGATCATTGTCTCGATTTTCTCGCCTTTGCTTTTCAGTTTTTCTTCTTCAATTTTTGTTTCTGCAGTAATCTCGTCCAGCTCTTTTTTCTTACGGTCAAGATCTTCTTCACGTTCTGACAGCTGCTTTTTAGAACTTTCAATCGTTTCTTTTTTCGATTTCATTTCAGCTGTAAATTCCTTAAT
>NZ_JBZQJF010000107.1:0-22277 GCF_059905295.1 Mangrovibacterium sp. | reverse complement strand
TACCCGAGATCTTTGGGGTAATACTTACGGCTTTGCTGGTATGGAGTTTTTATCAAGTACAGAACAAAACCTGGATTTGCGTACAACCTCAAAACTGGGAGTTGGCTACTACTTTATTCGGAAAAACGGCTTGTCGTTCGCAGGAGGACTTGGCCTTGCCAATGCGCACGAGGAATTCAGTGCACCGGAAAATGGTTCCTATAACAGTTTTGAAGGTTTGTTTGGGGTGGTTCTTGATGCTTACGATGTTGGCGATGTTTCCCTGTTGATTCAAACCACTGCTTTTAAAAGTTTTTCGAATGCCGAACGATGGCGGTTGAATAATACCTTGACTGTCAAATGGGATCTTCCGCTTGACTTCTATATAAAACTCAACTTTACACATAACTTCGACTCCCGACCGCAGGTGGCAGGTGTTGAAAAAGGGGACTATATCCTTCAAACGTCAATTGGCTGGGAGTGGGATTAATTAACCTTCCGGAAAAGTGTAGATCTCCATACGACACAGTTGACACCGAATTTATTTGAAATTTACCCCAAAACTCACGCAACGCTTAGCGAAAAGTTTCATCAGACCTATAAATGTGATTCGTAAGAGCGACGACCGAAACAATGTTCAATAGATTCGCTTACTATCGCAAATTCCCATTCGGGTTAATACGCTAGTCAAGTCTTCCCAAAGCCTGGTTGTTTTGACAATCGGGCTTTTTTGTGATGCGATTTGAAGGTGTAATGTCACCAACAACTCTGAAAGTTTTGTATTTTGGTTGCACTCAAACTCGAAACAAATTCTGTGATTTCAATTTGCATTCCGGTATATAATTTTAAAGTTGACAGGCTGGTTGAAGCCTTGACCGAACAAGCCCGAAGATTGGAAATTTTGTATGAGATTATTCTGATTGATGATTGTTCGGAGTTCCGGTTTCGTCAGCATAACAAACAGGCATGTCCCGATGCTTTATATGTGCAGTTGGAACAAAACATTGGCCGGGCAGCAATTCGAAATCGGTTCCTGGAATACGCTAGTTTCGATTATATGCTTTTTCTGGACTGCGATTCGTTACTTGCTGATCATGATTTTCTCCTGAGCTATATAAACTCGGTTCAAAAATTTCCGGAAGAAGTACATTGTGGTGGGCGGGTTTACGACCGGCAAACTCCGGTTAGAGCTCAGCGGCTGCGATGGAAGTATGGAGTCATTAGAGAAAGTAGATCTATCCGTTTGCGATCTGGTGAACCATATCGTTCGTTTATGACTAGTAACTTTGTCATTCCCCGACAAACCTTTGACACCATTCGTTTTGATGAGCGGTTAACGGATTACGGGCACGAAGACACCTTGTTTGGGCTGGAGTTAAAACAGCGGAAGGTTCCGGTAGTCCATCTGGATAACCCGGTAATTAACGGTCATTTGGAAACGAACGAAGCTTACCTTGCCAATACCGAAAAAGGAATCGAGAACCTGGTTTTTCTTTTGCAGAATTTAGCAAACTCCGCAGCGTTGATTGAAGATGTTCAGCTTTTGCGGGTTTGTTTTCGCTTGTGGCGGCTACGGGTTTTTATTGGTTGGATGTATAGCCTGTTCGGCCCACTTGTTCGACTGCTACTAAAAAGGGGGATTGTCTGGCTATGGCTATTCGATTGTTATAAATTGGGTGTGTTGCACCAAAAGCTTGGCGGATTAAATTATCAGAAAAGTGTTTGAGCGTTTTTGTCATATAGATAGGTGTATTTTCGTTGATTATCGGTTTTATGAAACAGCTCACACGGCGTGTAAACGTCTGGTTTTTGCTCAGTTACTAATTTCCTTGCTCTTCCTGTTGAGCTTATCTCAATGGATCTTCCGGGGTCGTTTCTGTTTTTGAAAATGCCCTGTTTCTGGGGCTTTTAGACGAATTATTTTTCATGTTTTTATGAGCCCGTACGCTGTACTAAAAAATGGCAATGAATTTTTAGCAGAGTGTACGCAGTGCTTTAACTATAATTTTTAGTTTTAGTAGAGCGTACACAGAGATGAAAAAAATTAAAATATTTTTTAGTAGAGGGTACCAAATCTTTAAAATATAGTTTGTAGCAGCGGACACCAGTTCTGAAAACCTCAATCTAAAACAAATTGAAAATGCAGCAATGGGGGAGAATTGGTATTGCGGGTTTCTAAAAACAAAAAAGAAGAACCGTTGCTGATTCTTCTTTTTGCGTAGCCCGTAGGGGAATCGAACCCCTGCTACCAGGATGAAAACCTGGCGTCCTAACCGCTAGACGAACGGGCCATCATTTTTAAGTTTTTCCCTTTGTTTAAGGTGCTGCAAATATAGACGGTTTTTTTATTCGTCCTACACCTGTTGGATAAAAAATGCACAATTTTTAATTTTTTTTGCGACGGTATCAACGGTCTCCGATTTCATTAGCTTTGCGGCAATTTTATATCGTTTTGTATGCGAGCACTGTTGACAATAGGGTTACTGGTTTTATCCAACACGTTCATGACTTTTGCCTGGTACGGGCACTTGAAGTTTGCCGAGATGAAATGGTTCAATAAGCTGGGCCTGGTGGCAATTATTTTAATAAGTTGGGGAATTGCGTTGTTCGAATACTTCTTTCAGGTGCCGGCTAACCGTTACGGATTTAAAGAAAATGGCGGGCCCTTTACCCTTTGGCAGCTGAAAGTTTTGCAGGAAGTGATTACGCTTATCGTGTTCTCCATATTTACGATTTTGCTTTTTCGAAACGAAAGCTTCCGCTGGAACCATTTGGTGGGATTTGTATTTTTGATTTTGGCCGTCTACTTCATATTTAAGAAGTAGTTGTTCTACGGGAGATTGTTTTTACAAGATGCAGATACCATTGTGCCAGATAAGCGTTGTAATAGTGCGGTTTGATTGGCTTCTTGTAGTGCTTGCTCTTTGTTGTTCTCCGTAACTCGGTTGTGAGTTCCCGGTAGAAGATGGCGTCTCTCCTCGGGTAGTATTGCCGTTTTAGAATATTGGGGCTCATTCGGATCAGGAGATCCTTGAAACAATTGTTTTTTAAAATCGGTTTGGGTGCGCTTTTAAAGTTAAAATCGATTTTGTTCGGGACGAAAAAGTGGTTCTCCAAACATTGGTTGTATAAGCCCGAAGAAGCTCGTTGTTCAAGCGTTAATCCGGTGAATAGTTTTAATAGTTCCAGGTCAAACAGCGGCATCATCACCTCAAGCTTTTCCATGCGAAAAGCTGTGGTAGAATTCGCAATAAACTTACTTTGGCGTTCGATGAGGTCCCATTTGTCGAATCCTTGCCAGTTTGGTGTATCTGAAGAGGAGAAAAAGTTCGTACTGATAAAGTGATCTAATGCTTTTTGTTTGCTTTTATTGAGGGGGAGTGTGGTCGAAAACGCATGTCGGATTTGTTTAGCCAGTGCGTTTGGATTCAGTTGATGAAATTCCGAATAGAGATGATCCCCTCGCAGAAAATCACCCGGATGTCCGGCGAGAACAATGGTGTCTTCGTCAATCAGCTTTTGCTTTTTTAAATATTGGATAGCGAAAAAGTCCTGAAGGTAAGGCATGGATGACCAGTGACCACTCGCGTGTATATAGGACTTAAAATCTTCATTATTGATGAAATCTTCAGGAATAATCTTTCCATAGTCAATAAAGCGGTAGTCGTAGCCTAGTTTCCCGGCGACTCGCTGTGCTGTTCGTTCTTCCGTGTTTTCTTTTCGCCCCCAGCTTGCACAAAGTACATTGGTGTGGCCGTTGGCTTTCAGCAAGCAGGCGAGTAATCGCGAGTCGTATCCGGCGGTTAATGGTAATAATACATGTCGGTCGCCTATTCGTTGGGAGTATCGGTTGAATACCTGTAGAAATAAATCAGCGATTGTTTGTGTTGTAGGAGTTTCCCAAGCTGACTGTTGCCATAGCACATCATCCGGAATTGAATAGCTGATTGTTTCGTTGGATGTCAACCGAATAATTTCACCCGGCAGTAATTGTTTTATTTTGGGGTGCAGTGTTTGGTGTAGCGGTGAGACTCCGAACGTTAGAAAATAATCTTCGGTAAACGGATCCGGCTCAAAATGCTCTTCTGTATTTAGTTCTTGCGGATCATCACTAATTTTTATTTGCCCTTCTTCCCAGTGGTAAAACAAGGGGAAAGCCCAATTGATGCTTGATGCAAGCCAGCATTCATTTTCCTTTTCAACTAAAATAGAAAATTGGCCATTTAGCTTACTTATGAGTGATTTGAACTCGCCGAATTCTTGGCCCTCCTCTTGGATCTTACGGGCTAATTGATCCGTATCCATATAGTTGTTACCAAGCCATGCAGAACCGGTGGCATAGCAGTTATTCATTTGCTTCCAGGCGTATTTCCCCAATATAATGTTCGGTTTCAGATCCATAGCTTGAGTAAAAATAGCGGCAAAAATACCAGGGCGAGTATTTTTAGACTGAAAAATGCAGCCTTAACGGTTTTCACCCGGGCTAAATGTAAGGAGTAATAACCAAGGAAGACGAAAAACAAGAAGCCTGTCAGACTGTAAAGGCCAATCGTCCAATTTAAATTATTGAATAGGAGAAAGCCGACAAGGAGACTTGCGACTCGGAACCCGATTAAAAGCAAGTTGAATACCAGTGAAAAGCGTTGCTTTTCGCGGATGATTAAAATTGCAGAAAGTGGCGAGCTTATGGACACGGCAAATAACCAGGGGGAAATGAGTTGAGCCAATTTCCCGGCATAAGCCCATTCGGTGCCAAATAAAAAGCTGAATAATCCTTCTCCCCAAAGAGCTAAAACTGTAAACGGCAGGATGGCCAGCAAAACCTGTTTTTTAAATAAATCGAAGCTTAAAGCTGCCAATCGTTGATCGTCCTGCTTTAATAATTGTGCTTCCTGTATGTAAACGCGCGACACAGAGTTGCTTAGAATCTGTACCGGGCTGTTAATGTAGCGGTGCGGAAAAGAATAGAGCCCCAATGAGCTGGCTCCGAAGAAGGGTTTTATCAGAAATATGGGCAGTTGGCTGCTCAAAAAATTTAAGATCTCGGACCCGATTGAGTACTTCGGGAAATTGAGATAGCGTAGCCCCAGCTGTTTCTCCGAAGTTGACAGTTCTAAATTAAGTGATGGCTTTTCTCTTAGTCGAAATAGGTAAAACATGTAAACTCCGGCCTGTGCCAGCACTGCCCCTATAAAAAGTCCGGTTTGCGGCCAGATGAACAACAGGCATTGCAGGATCCCTGTTGCAAGTGCTCGTCCTATTTCGAGATACGAAAGAATGCGAAATTCTTTTTGGCTGATCAGACGATGACGGATAAGCTGTATGCCGGCAAAAAAGTACGCGAAAACGGGGATCAGCAGTAGTAGTGTTATTTTTGAAGTATCGTTGATTCTGGCGATTAGAAGATAACCGGCAATTAGAATAGCGGCCAATGTGTTCACCCCAATATTTATTTTTCTTGCAAGAGAGAAAGCAAGCTTTTGTTGCTCTGCATGGTCGGCTAAAATGATGGCATTTTCGTACTTCCCTGTTGAAATAATCGAAAGGGCTGAAGCAATGGTCAGGTATAATACAAATAGACCGAAGTTTTCAGGTGAGTATATCCGAACAATGACAAGTGCGAACAACGAAGGGAATATCCTTGCTGTGAACAGACCGGCAAAAAGCCTGAGAATGTTTCGGTAGAATTCGGTTTTAAACAGCTTGTCGGTTAATCTTTGGATTATGGGCATCAGGCGAATATCAGTTGCTGTAAAAATAGGAAATTGGATGGATAATCAAGCTATTGGATGCTGCACTGTTGTTCGTTTCTCCTGTAGCGAGGTGGTATAAAATTGATAATTATTCATCGGTGCTCATCTATTTCATTATTTTTGCGCTGATCACTCGTTTAGTTTGAAACAACCAGATATGGATATTCTCTTGGACGATCCGGCAACGGAAAAACAATTTCGGGAAATACTGGCAAAAATTCGTTTGCGTAAGAATGGCGAAACGGTAGCCCAAATGAAAAAGATGGGAGTGAACTACAAGATTAATTGGGGGGCTTCTATTATTCACTTGCGCGAATTGGCTAAAGATTATGAGGCCAATCACCTGTTAGCTTTAAAGCTTTGGAACAAAGGCTGGCGCGAAACGATGATTGTTGCGAGTATGTTGGAGGTGCCCGATGAAATGACGGAAGCGCAAATGGACTATTGGACCAAAAGCACTGAAACCGTTGAACTGATTGAGCAACTGGTGGCGAATTTGTTTGTGCGTTCGAAGTTTGCTTTTGTAAAAGCTCTTGAATATTGCTGTGGTAAGAAGTACCTGGTGCATTACGCCGGCTTGCAATTGATTGGTCGTTTGGCGATGATGGATAAAAAAGCAATTAACGAGATGTTTGAACCATTCTTCCAGGTGATGGCTCCTTTGTCCAAGGATCCTCAGTTGGGACAGGTCTTTTATCGTACCATGACTGCACTAATCAATCGAAATGCAGAGTTGCGACAGTCCTGTGAAGCATTTTTGCAAGAGGTAAAAGCAATGGAAGAAGAGCAGGCGCAAAATATGGCGATAGTATTGCTGGAGGATATTGCCGATATAAACGCCGATTTGGCCTAGCCCTGCAAGGAAGTTCCTGTTCTGTCAGTAACGTTAAAAGATGTTAGAAGAGCTGCTATTTCGGCAGTTTTTAAGAAAGCTTGTTGGCTTTGGCATTGTTTTTATTGGTAGTTTCCCCGGAAAATTAAATTAATTGATAGCATATGAATTTTACTAAATCATCGAATCCGGTTTTCGGAAATTCAGTTTTTAGTCGTTTTGCAAATACCACCGATTCTGGGGTTATGACAGTGAGCGGAACGATGAATAAAACCGGCCTGATGTTGTTGATCGTTACCTTTGCAGCCATGTTTACCTGGCGCAAGTTCTTTGGTGCGTATGATTATTCAAATCCTGAATCGGCATTCTCTGCAGTTTCACTTTGGATGATCGGTGGTGGAATCGGCGGTTTTATAACGGCGATTATTACAACTTTTCGCCCGCAAAGTTCGCATATAACGGCTCCTGTTTATGCTGTTTTTGAAGGATTATTTCTGGGTGGAATTTCAGCCTTCTTCGAAGTGCAATATCCGGGACTTGTGATGCGTGCAGTGGCCCTGACCCTGGGGGTTTTCTTTGTCATGTTATTTCTATTTCGCTCGGGAAAAATTAGGGCCAGCGGTAAGTTGGTGATGGGAATTGTTGCTGCCACAGGTGGTATTGCCTTGGTTTATTTCATCAGTTTCATAGCCGGTATGTTCGGTGCGAACCTGAGCTTTCTGTACGGAAACAGCAACTTCAGTATTGGCTTTAGCTTATTGGTTGTGGTCGTTGCTGCGTTAAATCTAATTTTGGATTTCGATTTTATAGAACGTGGTGCACGTGCCGGAGCTCCTAAGGAAATGGAGTGGTATGGTGCATTTGGTTTGATGGTAACCTTAGTTTGGTTATATCTCGAAATCCTTCGCTTGTTAGCTAAGTTGGCTTCACGACGTAATTAATATTCAAGATATAAAACAATATTAACGAAAAGCAGGGGACAAACTCCTGCTTTTTATTTTCGCAAGGATGTATTATTTTCGGGCGGAATTAGATAAGAAATCTCCATGCAAATAATTCAGGTAGAAGATCAAAAATCGATTGATGCATTTCATCAACTGCCCTATACGATTTATAAGAACGACACCAATTGGGTTCCTCCACTTCGGATGATGGTTGAAAATATCTTCAACCCACAAAAAAATAATGCTTTAAAAAATGGTTCTGCGCGCCGCTGGCTGGTTGAAAAGGATGGCCGGATTGTTGGTCGCATATCCGCTTTTGTAACCGATACATACTCTTACAGCTTTGATCAACCAACCGGAGGTATAGGCTTTTTTGAGAGTGTCGATGATCAGGACGTTGCTAACCTGTTGTTTGATACCGCAGTTGATTGGTTGAAGCAACAAGGAATGGAGGCAGTCGACGGCCCCATTAATATTGGAGAAAACTTTTTCAATTGGGGGGTTCTGGTTGATGGATTCGTTCAGCAAGGTTTCGGCATGCAGTATAACTTACCCTATTATGCCGGCTTGTTCCAGAACTACGGATTTAAAACATATTACGAGCAATACAGTTATCATTTGGATATTACCAGCCCTGATTTACCGCAGCGTTTTTGGCGAATTGCCGAGCGTATGTCGAAAAAACCAGGCTATTCGTTTCTGCAGTTTCGTTTTGCAGAGAAGGAGAAGTTCATTAAAGACTTTTTGGCGATTTATGAACAGGCTTGGGTGAAACACGATAACTACAAGCGGATTGATCCGGAAGATATTGATAAAATGTTGGTGGAATCCAAGATGATGCTGGATGAAGACTTCATCTGGTTTGTTTATCACGAAGGGACACCCGTTGCATTTTTTATGATGGTGCCGGATTTGAATCAATTGTTTAAACGTATCTACAGCGGAAAGTTGAATTTTTTCAACTTGTTAAAGATGATTTGGTTGCGTCGTCGGAAAGTAATTAGCCGATGCCGGGTTTTGGTGATGGGAGTCGCTCCGAAATTTCAAAAAACCGGTATCGAATCAGCCATTTTCTATCATCTCCGGCAGGTGATGTTGCGGAAAAACTGGTACAAGGAAATGGAACTAAGCTGGGTTGGTGATTTTAACCCTAAAATGATTTCAATTTTTAAAGCAGTTGGTGGTAAACACGAGAAAACACACCTGACTTTACGTTACCTGTTTGATCCAACGAAGGAGTTTAAGCGTGCACCGATTATAACGGACTAGTATTTCTCCTTTCTGGATAATTTGTTTTAAATGTACTTTATGTATTCATAAATTAAAGATATGCAATTACTGATTGTTGATGATGCGGCAAGTCGGAAGCTTTTCCATAAGGTTCCACATCTGATCTACAAAGGAGATAAAAACTGGGCACCACCTTTAGAAGGTATGACTGAAGATACTTTCGACCCGGCTAAGAACCCCTCTTTTAAAAACGGGGAAGCAATTCGGTGGGTGTTGACCGGTGATCGAGGGGAGTTGCTTGGCCGAATTGCAGCTTTTATCAACTACGACAAGGCAAATACCTTTGAACAGCCAACTGGCGGTTGCGGTTTTTTTGAATGTGTCGATAACCAGGAGGCTGCCAATAAGTTGTTCGATGCTGCTCGTGAGTGGCTAAAGGAACGCGGTATGGAAGCCATGGACGGCCCTGTGAATTTTGGCGAAAACTACGTTAATTGGGGGTTATTGGTCGATGGGTTTATGCCACAAGGCTTTGGGATGCCCTATAATCCGAAGTATTACCAGAATTTATTTGAGACCTATGGTTTCCAGATGTATTTCCAGCAATTTAGCTATCACCTGGATACAACATTGCCTGAGTTGCCGGAACGTTTTTGGAAGGTTGCTGAATGGGTATCAAAGAAACCCCAGTTTAAGTTTGAACATTTTTCGTGGGATAAAGCCGAAAAGTTTATCGACGATTTTGCACAGGTATATGATAATGCCTGGCGTTTTCACGAGCATTTCAAGCCTTTGGATAAAGATGATTTACGCGACTTTTTGAAATCGGCAAAGCCAATTCTGGAACCTGAATTTATTTGGTTTGCCTATCACGAAGATGAACCGATTGCTTTGTTTGTCATGATTCCCGATTTAAACCAGATTTTGATTGAGATGAAAGGTAAACTCAACCTATGGGGAATTTTAAAGTTTCTGTGGTTGAAAAAGCGCAAAAAAATGACGCGTACCCGTAGTTTGATTATTGGAATTGTTCCAAAATACCAACGCTCAGGTGTTGATGCGGCTATTTTCTGGCATTTACGTCCGGTGATGTACCGGAAAAACTGGTATAAGGAAATGGAGTTAAGCTGGGCTGGTGACTTCAATCCGAAAGTGGTAGCTTTGTATGAATCGGTTGGCGGAAAACATACCAAAACGCACTATACTATGCGCTATTTGTTTGATCGCACAAAGCCATTTGAACGTGCCCCGATTATTAATGCAGAAAAAGTTTCTGAAAAAAAATAAAAAAGCTTTGGGAATTACACAACTGTGTGTATATTTGCAGCCCGATTGTAATAATGTTGTTTTAAAAGAGATCAGCGATGAAAAAAGACATACATCCAGATAGCTACCGTATGGTAGCATTTAAAGACATGTCAGACGGTACAGTTTTCCTGACAAAGTCTACCATCCAAACTAAAGAAACAGAAGTTGTTGATGGTGTTGAATATCCAGTTGTTAAATTGGAAATTTCAAGTAGCTCTCATCCATTTTATACTGGTAAAATGAAATTGGTTGACACCGCTGGTCGTGTTGACAAGTTCATGAACCGTTACCAGAAACACATGGATGCACGTAAAAAGTAAGATACGTCTACAAAAGATAAATTAGAGCTCCGCCTTCGCGGAGCTTTTTTTTTGTCTTAATTTTGACGGTTAAATTTTCGACCATGAATATTATTCTATTTGAGACTGATCAGCGGAACTGTTTGTTGCCGCTTTGCTATACTCGCCCGGTGGCTTTGTTGCGTACCGGTATCCTTACAATTCAGGAGAAGTGGTCACACCGTTTGAAGGGGAGTTGCTCATACAAAACGGAATTGTATTTGAAGGATAAGTATCCAACCAAATTTGAAGCGGATAATTACTTGATTTCATCTCATGTTTGTCCAAACGATGAGTTGGTGGTAATGGCCGCCAATCTTCAGAGTCTACAAGGGGTAAAATGGCACGGGATTCCGGTTGCCGTTCGGTTACCTAAGGAGGATGCTAAAAGTTATCCGGTTCTTAAGTCGGAAATCAACTGGCTGGATTACGATGGAGAATTGGACTATATTCGCTATCCTTGGGATTTAAATGAGGTGAATGCTCACCAAATAAAGCTTGATTTTGACTTCATAACGAAAGGTCGGAAGTCTGCCTTATTGAGCAAGACAAATCAGGTGATAGCCCCGGAAAATATATTTATCGAAGAAGGTGCAAAAGTTGAATGTGCTGTCATTAATGCCAGTGCCGGCCCTGTTTACATCGGAAAGGATGCTGAAGTTATGGAAGGCTCCCTGATTCGAGGACCATTTGTAATGGAAGAGCATGCAGTGGTTAATATGGGGACTAAAATATACGGACCGGTTACACTGGGGCCGTATTGTAAGGTTGGAGGTGAACTAAGCCATTCTATTTTAATGGGCTACAGCAATAAGGGACACGATGGTTTCCTGGGACATTCCGTGTTGGGGGAGTGGTGTAACCTTGGGGCCGGATGTAATGTGTCTAACCTGAAAAATACCTACGATAAAGTGAAAGTTTGGAATTATCCGGACAATAAGTTTATCCGAACAGGCTTGCAGTTTTGTGGTTTGATTATGGGCGATCATTCCAAGGCAGGGATATCGACCATGTTTAATACCGGGACAGTTGTTGGTGTTGGATGCAATATTCATGGAGCTGGTTTTCCTCGTCAGTTTGTTCCTTCGTTTTCCGATGGAGGTGCTCATGGTTATAAAGTTCACCAGTTAAAAACCGTGTTCGGGACAGCAGCACAAGTCATGGCACGACGTTCTTCGGAACTAACTGATGTCGATCAGCGTATTTTAACAGCAGTGTTTGATCAATCAGCAGTGTACCGGAAGTATTAGGAGCTTTACCTGCTTTTGGCATGGTGATTGCCCCGTTATAGGGATCAATGAAATACAGAGCTGTCAAAGACAGATTGTCAGTTCATCTTTTCAAAATAGAACAATGGCAAATAAAAAAGAACAAGTGGCAAAAACGATGATATTCAGTGGTGTTGGAGATGACGAAAGCGAGTTGATTCCAATAATGGCAGATGGAGATGAGCAGGAGTTGTCGAACTTTCAGGCACCCGATGTACTGCCAATATTACCGCTTCGGAATACCGTGTTGTTTCCGGGAGTGGTTATTCCAATCACTGTTGGTCGTCAAAAATCGCTAAAATTGATTCAGGAAGTTTTTCGTTCAGATAAACTTTTAGGAACCGTAACGCAAATTGATGGGGCTGTAGATGATCCGGAGCAAAAGGATTTGTATCAGGTTGGTACAGTAGCGCAGATTTTGAAGATTCTGGAAATGCCGGATGGTTCAACTTCGGTAATCATTCAGGGTAAGCGCCGTTTTGAGGTGATTGAATACCTGGAGGAATTCCCGTATTTTAAAGCGAAAGTTAATTTGCTCGACGAGATTACGACCGATGCGGAGAATGATGAATTTCATGCGATCGTTGGGTCGTTGAAAGACCTGTCGGTAAAGATTGCGCAATACTCATCTAATGTACCTCCCGAAGCCAGTTTTGCCGTTAAAAATATTGAGAATTCAACTTTCCTGATCAATTTTATCTGTTCCAATACAGATTTGAAAGTGGAGGAAAAGCAAAGTTTACTGGAAGTGGCCGATTTGCGCGAACGTGGTATTCAAGCTATTTCGTACCTGGTGAAAGAAGTTCAAATGCTGGAACTGAAGCGCGATATCCAGTCGAAAGTGAAACTGGAGCTGGATCAGCAACAGCGTGAATTTTTGTTGAATCAGCAAATTAAGACCATTCAGAATGAATTGGGTGGCAACCCGATTGAACAGGAAATTGCTGATCTGAAAGAGGCTGCCAAGGATAAGAAATGGTCAGCTGAAATGGCTGATTTTTTCGAAAAAGAGGTTAATAAGTTGTCGCGATTGAATCCTGCTGCCGGCGAATATTCGGTGCAATATACCTATTGTCAGACTTTATTGGACTTGCCCTGGAATGAGCATACCGAAGATAATTTCGACTTGAAACATGCGGAGAAAGTATTGGCAGAGGAACACTATGGCTTGGATAACGTGAAAGAACGTATTCTGGAGCACTTGGCCGTGTTGAAGTTGAAGAAAGATATGAAAGCTCCGATTTTGTGTCTCTACGGCCCTCCGGGAGTTGGTAAAACTTCACTTGGTAAGTCAATCGCAAAAGCTTTGGGACGCAAATATATCCGGATGAGCTTAGGTGGTTTGCATGATGAATCAGAGATTCGCGGTCACCGGAAGACCTACATTGGTGCGATGCCCGGACGGATTCTTCAAAATATAAAAAAGGCGAAATCGTCGAACCCGGTCTTTATTTTGGACGAGCTGGATAAAGTTTCCAGCGATTTCCATGGAGATCCGGCTTCTGCTTTACTCGAAGTACTGGATCCAGAACAAAATACAGAGTTTCATGACAATTACATCGATCTGGATTACGATTTGTCGAAGGTGATGTTTATTGCGACAGCAAACACCTTGGGAACAATTGCTCCGCCTTTGCGCGATCGACTGGAGTTGATTGATGTAAGCGGATATATTCTGGAGGAAAAGATCGAGATTGCCAAGCGACACCTTATTCCAAAGCAAAAGGAAAATCATGGCCTAAAAGCCAGTGATCTGAAGTTCTCACGCGATGTGATTGAACTGATTGTTGATCGTTACACCCGTGAATCCGGTGTTCGCGAATTGGATAAGAAAATTGCTAAAGTTATTCGTCGTGTAGCCCGAAAACTGGCTTTTGATGAAGAATATAATGTAATTCTTACAGAGGCTGATATTAAAGAATATCTGGGGGCCTACGAATACTCACGCGAACTTTACCAGGGGAATGAGTTTTTGGGCGTTGTTACCGGCTTGGCCTGGACGGCTCATGGCGGCGAAATATTATTTGTGGAGTCGAGCCAAAGCAAAGGTAAAGGTGGCCTTACTCTTACCGGAAACCTGGGAGAGGTGATGAAGGAATCGGCGATGTTGGCTTTGGAATACCTGAAGTCGCATGCAGATGAGATGGGCATTGACAGCGAAGTGTTTGAAAATAATAATTGGCATATTCACGTTCCCGAAGGTGCAATTCCGAAAGATGGTCCATCTGCCGGTATTACCATGGTTACCTCGCTGGCATCGATTATGACGAGACGGAAAGTACGAAAGAATATCGCGATGACAGGGGAAATGACTTTGCGTGGAAAAGTACTTCCTGTTGGTGGTATTAAAGAAAAGATTTTGGCTGCTAAACGGGCCGGAATTAAGGAAGTAATCATGTCGGAAGAAAACAAAAAGGACGTTGAGGAGATTAAAGATATTTACCTGAAAGGCCTTAAGTTTATGTTCGTATCAACGATTGGAGAGGTTTTGGATTACGTTCTTCTGAAACGATAAAATAACCATTGTAATAAGAATAGATGAAGTTGCTGGTTCCCAAAAGAATCAGCAATTTTTTTAGGTGATCGGGAAGCAGTTTAATTTCTCGAAATAAGCTAATGCTGAACGGTTCATCACTTCTTCAAGTGAAAATTGTTCGTGTGTTAAATAAACAACGCGTCTTTTTTTGTCGATTCGGGTAATGTATTGCGTGTTTACATAGGCCGAACGGTGTGCCCTTAGGATATTGGATGAATTTAACAGCTCGGCAACTTTAATGATGGTTTGTGTAATCTCTTCATCCTTGCCCGTTTTTAAGTAGATCCGGCAATAGTTTCCTTCAGCCCTGATGAGCATTATATCGTTGGGGTTTATCAATACAAAACCATTCCGGTTGGTTAGCTTTATTTTATGGTTGATCTTTTTTGCCCGAATAAACAGGTCCATCTTACGCTCAAACTCTTTGGTTTTCTGCTTGTTTTTAAACCGGTTGATAACAGCAATAAGTTCTGCCGGGCCAAAGGGCTTGACCAGGTAGTCGAGCGGTTTGATGTTTAAGGCCGGAAAGGCATACTGACTGTGTGCTGTTGTGAAAACAACTTCAGTTTTCAGGTGGCTGTCTAAGATTATCTGACCAACTTCCAGTCCATTCATTTCCGGCATATCAATATCCAGAAAGACAATGTCAGGAATTAATTTATGAATGATTTTAACACCTTTCTGCGGACTTACAGTGCTCCCCACAACCTTAATTTCTTTAAAGGCTTGAAGGTAGATCTCTAATAGGGCTATTGCATCCTCATTGTCGTCGATGATAACTGCTGTAATTTTATCACTCATGCTCAGTTCAAATCCAATTCACACAAAATCTTTATCTGCTTTTTCGACCCGCTTAAACAAATATCAAAATCGAAACCGTGCAAGGTGCATGTGCTTTCAATTTTGTTGATCTGCGATAATTTATCGAGGTTTATTAAGGTTGAACGGCTAATACGGAAAAAACGCTGGGGGGATAGAATGTCTTCCAGTTTGCCCAGGTAGGTATTGGCCAGTTCTTTAGTTCCGTTTTGCATTGTAATCACCGAGTATACGCCGTCGGCTTCAATGTAAAGTATCTCCGAAGGATCTACCAGTATATGGTCGTTTGTGGATGATATTCTCAGTTTCGGTCCGTTGTCAACATCGTTTAATGCTTTCTGTATTTTGTTCTCGATACTCGGCTTTTGACCATGATAGTTCGCTATTTTCTCCCGTAATACTTTTAACTGAACAGGCTTAAGGATGAAGTCATAGATGCCGTTTTGAATGGCCATGATAGCGGAGTCTTTGTGCGAGCTAACAATGATAATGTTGCAGTCCGGGTCTTTTCCTTTGAATAGTTCGATTAATTCACCACCATCTCGTCCTCCAGGCATAACAATGTCTAACAGAACGAGGTCGGGTTTCATTTCAAGGTATTTAAAAAGTGCCTCGTCAGAATTTGAAGCATCTTCAATTCTTCCGATAAGCGGTATTTTCTCTAAAAAGTACCTTAAGATGTCTCGTGCATCCTGTTCGTCATCAACAATAAGTACACTTAGCTTTCTTTTCATGATCTGAATCTTCCCTAAAACAAATTTATCAAAAATTGTTGATAGTTCCTCAGGAGACAGTGATCAAAACGTGGTGCGGTATTCGTTGTGTCGGCGATCAGTCTGTTTGACGAAAGATTCTTTTCCTGTTTTATTTAATTTAATTGCTAAGTCTTTATTTACCAGAAAGTATATATTTGTAATAAAAGCAATCGAATGATTCAGGTTAGCAGTAAATACAGAGGATGGTTGATTGCCCTGGGTGCAATCTGTATCTTGTTTTTAATGTGGTACTTTAGTGGGTTAGTTACTTATATTTTGATATCGGTTATTCTATCTCTGATCGGTCGGCCATTGGTCCGTATTTTAGCTAAAGTACATCTGGGGAAATTCAAACTAGGCCAGGGTGGGAGTGCACTGTTAACACTTGTGGCACTTTGGATGGTTGCTATCGGTGCCATTCGGTTTTTAATTCCTTTGCTGGTCAGTGAGTTTACGGAGCTTTCAACAGTAAAACCGGAGTCTGTTTTTAACCTGATCGATAAGCCTCTGTTGCGTTTTATGAGTTTGGTTGGCCATGAGCCTGTTGACTCGGGGCAACAAATTTTTACAGAATTCTTTCAAAACCAGTTTAAGGATGGCCTTGGAATACAGCATGTGTCGGACCTTTTAGGTACAATTGCAGGAACATTTGGAACCTTGTTGATCGGTGCCTTTTCAGTATCGTTCATCACTTTTTTCTTTTTGAAAGAAGAGACCATGTTTAAGAATGTTATTTTGCTTTTTGTGCCCAATGAATTGGAAGAACGAATTTCACGAATGATGCATTCTGTTCATCTTTTACTTCGTCGTTATTTTATGGGGCTGATCACCGAGGTTTTTCTGGTAGGGGTGTTGGTAACCATCGGTCTGACTATCGTTGGCTTGGGATTTAGTCATGCCGTGGTCATTGGAATATTTTGCGGTATGTTTAACGTTATTCCATACTTAGGTCCTTGGATGGGGGCTGCCGTTGGTTTGCTCATTGGCCTAACCGTTAATATTCATGCTGATTTCTCATCGCATACGCTACCCTTACTTGGATTAATGGTCCTTGTGTTTGCCGCCGTACAAATCATTGATAACATCTTATTTCAACCTCTGATTTATTCCAATACTGTGAAGGCTCATCCTCTCGAGATCTTCCTGGTAATTATGGCTGCCGGAGGTTTTGCAGGTGTGCTGGGAATGATTCTAGCCATACCGGTTTATACAATTCTTCGAGTAGTGGCAAAAGAATTTTTTGCCGAAATGAAGCTGGTAAAACAACTCACCAAAAGCCTTTGATTCATTGATTCTTTCAATGTTGTTATAAAACACATTTAAATATTCTAATGTTTTTTTATCGCTTGTTTGTTGTTTATCGCTTTGTAATATAGGTGTTTAGGGGTTTTTGTGTGCTTCTTTCTTTATATTGCTCTGTTTTTGATGAGGTGAAATACACATTTTTTTATCTCTTAAAAAAACCATACGCAAAGATCGTTTGTTTATGTTTTGAGTTTCACTATCTCTCAGATAACAAAGGATATAACTAACGCTAAACGTATGAAACGACCGAACCTTGCCAAACCTAAGCACCGATTGTATCTTTTAGCTTCACTATTCGGTTTCTTTTTTGTTATTAATACACCTGTAATTTCTTTGGCAATCGATCAGCAGCCTTTAGTTGAAGGTCACTCCCATGACGATATTAAGCGGGGAGAACGATTTTTTAAGGGTTTATTGCCGTTTAATTTTAAAGGACAATCCTGTGTTTCCTGTCATAATATTGCACATAGCGATACGCTAAATTGGAATCCTTCGGCGATGGCTATCGCTGTAAAATATGTGTCTTTGGATTTTGATGCATTTCAAGCTTCTATTAAACAGCCGGTTGGGAATATGCTGACCAAAGTGCATGCCGGAATTAATATCGAAGAAGCCGATCTAAAGACGGTAAAGGCTTACCTGGATAATATGGCTATGATTGGCCCCCAACCCGTAAAACCAAGTATAAATAACCTGTTGATTTTCCTTTTCTTCGGAATATTGATCACCTGGGCTTTATTGGAGTTGATTTTTTTCCAACAAGTTAAATATCGTTTTATTCCGGTTGTGGTGTTATTGTTTTCCCTGGGATATCAAGGCAAGGTTGTCAGTCATGAAGCTATCAGGTTGGGGCGTTCCCCGGGATATGCACCCGATCAACCAATCAAGTTTTCGCATAAAATACACGCAGGCGATAACAAAATCAATTGTAAATATTGTCACCATACTGCCGAAAGCAGTAAATCCGCCGGCATACCGGCAATGAATCTTTGCATGAATTGCCATGTGATTGTTCGTGAGGGATCTCATTCCGGGAAATTTGAAATTGCCAAGGTTGTTGATGCGGTAGAAAATAAGAAGCCGGTTGAATGGGTACGCATGCACAATCTGCCTGATTTCGTATTCTTCAGTCATGCACAACATGTTGGTGTCGCAAAAATTGATTGTCAGAAATGTCATGGGCCGGTTGAGGAAATGAATATCATGCGTCAGTATTCTGATTTGTCGATGGGCTGGTGTGTCAATTGCCATCGGGAAACAGATGTGAAGTTTAAAGAGAATGGCTACTATGAAGCTTATGCAAAAATGCATGAGGAGATGAAAAACGGAGAAATACAGTCGGTAAAAGCAGAAGATATTGGTGCTAACGATTGTATGCGTTGCCACTATTAGAAGATGATGAAATAGCCCGGCATGTTTTGAGCAGTATTTGAAATAACCGGGATTAAATAAAAGGTCGGAGACCGAAACTGAATACACAAAACTAAACACCTTTTTAATGAAAACCTACTGGAGAAGTCTTGACGAATTGCAAGATCCAAAGGCCTTACGGATTCAGGAAGCCCGGGAAGAAGCCAAGCAAAAAAGCCTGCTCTATAAAACAGAAGGAGGAAATGGCGGAAATTCGCGTCGCGATTTTCTGAAAACCCTGGGTTTTAGTTTGGCGGCTGCTACCATAGTGGCTAGCTGTAAGCGCCCGGTGGAGAAGGCAATTCCGTACTTAGTAAAGCCCGAAGATATTACGCCCGGTAAAGCCAACTATTATGCATCGAGCTATTATGATGCAGGAGATTACTGTAGTGTTGTGGTGAAAGTGCGTGATGGTCGGCCAATTAAGATTGAAGGGAATGAGTTGAGCCCAATATCACAATCGGGAACAAGTGCCCGGGTGCAGGCTTCGATTCTGAATTTATATGATGGTGCTCGTTATAAAGGTCCTCAAAAACTGAGTCAAAAGATTAGTTGGAAAGATGCTGATCTGGAGATCCCCGACAAACTGAAAGAAATTTCGGATGCCGGTGGGCGTATTGTTCTGTTAACGCAGACCGTCATATCTCCATCAACAAAAAAGAGTATTCGTCAATTTTTGGATGCTTATCCGGGAACTGAATGGGTCCAGTATGATGCCATTTCTGCTTCCGGTATGCTGTCTGCCAATATGCAAAGCTTTGGTCAGAGGGCTATTCCGGACTATCGCTTCGATAAGGCAAAGGTGGTCGTTAGTTTTGCTGCTGATTTTTTGGGTACCTGGTTATCGCCGGTTGAATATACCAGGCAATATACAGCTGCCCGAAAATTAGATGAGGGACAACGCGACATGTTGCGTCATTACCAGATTGAGTCGCAGATGTCGCTGACCGGCTCAAATGCTGATGTTCGGTTCCCTGTGAAACCGTCGGAGGAAGGTGGTGTAATCCTGGCATTGTATAATGCCATAGCTGAAACCTTGGGCGGTGAACAGTTCCCTGGACCAGAGAGTGCTGTTGACGTTAGTGCATTGGCTGATGAATTGCTGTCGGCAAAGGGAAAGTCAATTGTTATTTCAGGAAGTAATGACAAAAATATACAGCTGTTTGTCAATGCCATCAATCATTTATTAGATAATTACGGCCATACCATCCTTTGGAACTCAGCTTTGATGACAAGGTATGGGCTGGATGCAGAAATGGCTGCATTAAATGCTGATTTGTTAGCCGGAAAGGTAGATGGTCTGTTGGTATGGGGCGTCAATCCGGTTTACGATCAGTCAAACGGAGAAGATCTGGAATCAGCAATTCGCCGTATGAAACTGTCCTTGTCGTTTGCTGAACGTAGAGATGAAACCTCTCTGGCTTGCCAGTATATCCTCCCGGAGCCGAATTACCTGGAGGCCTGGAACGACCTGGAACCTAAAGCCGGTCAATATAGCCTGGCACAACCCGTAATCTCCCGGTTGTTTGATTCCCGTGATGTTCAGGAAAGTTTGCTAAGCTGGTCAGGAGTGCCTGCAAACTACCGAGATTTTATGAAGTCAGTATGGGAACGCGATTACTACCCGAAACAGACAGAATACAACGATTTCAGATTGTTTTGGAACTACACTGTTCAAAAGGGAGTTTGGGGATTGGATGGAGTGGCTACCGCTCCTTACAGTAGCGATGGTTTGGCTGATGCTGCAGGTAAATTGCAAGCTGCGAAACCCGGAACCGAAGTAGTCCTTTATGAGAGTGTTGCTTTGGGAAATGGTAAACTGGCCAACAACCCCTGGTTACAAGAATTACCGGATCCCGTAGCTAAGATCAGTTGGGATAATTATGCTTCTGTACCTGTAGCCTATGCCGAAGAAAACGGCCTTCAGAATGAAAGTGTTATAAGCTTAAATGGTATGGAGTTGCCGGTTTTTGTTCAGCCCGGACAAGCCAAGGAAACCATTGCCGTAGCTCTGGGCTATGGTCGCGTTGATGCGGGTCGGGTTGGCGACGGGGTTGGTAAAAATATGTATGCTTTTGTGGGAGAAGAAAATGGCTCCCGGAAATATCGGATCGATAACGTTTCAGTATCCCCGGTTGTTGGTGCTACATATCCGTTAGCCTTGTCGCAAACGCATCATAGTATGGAAGGCCGTGCCATTGTGCGGGAAACCAGCCTTCAGCAATACCTTAAAAATCCTTCAGCAGGTAATGAATTGCACGAAAAAATTGAAGAAGAAAGTGTCACACTCTATAAAACACTTGAATTTCCGGCCCACCACTGGGGAATGGCAATCGACCTGAATTCCTGCACCGGTTGCGGAAACTGTGCAATCTCCTGTCAGGCGGAGAACAACGTTCAGGTAATTGGAAAAGAACAGGTTCGAAATCGCCGCATTATGCATTGGATCCGTATTGACCGCTATTATGCCGGGGATCCGGCTAATCCGGAGGTGTTGAATCAACCGGTGATGTGTCAGCATTGTGACAATGCCCCCTGTGAAAATGTATGTCCGGTGGCTGCAACAAACCACAGCAACGAAGGATTGAACCAGATGGCATACAATCGCTGTGTGGGAACAAAATATTGTATCAATAACTGTCCGTATCGTACGCGTCGTTTCAATTGGTTTCGTTATGTCGAGAATGATAAGTTCGATTACAACGCCAACAACGACCTTGGACGGATGGTGCTGAATCCTGATGTTACGGTTCGGTCGCGTGGTGTTGTTGAGAAATGCTCCATGTGTGTGCAACGCATTCAGGAGAAAAAACTTGAAGCAAAGCTGGCTGGCCGTATGCTCAACGATGGCGAAATAAAAACCGCCTGTCAGCAATCCTGTCCGGGGAATGCCATTGTATTTGGCGACCTCAATAACCCGGAAAGCAAAATCAGCAAACTCTTCCAGGATAAGCGAAATTATCATTTGCTGGAGGAATTGCATACGTTACCGTCTGTCGGATACTTAACCAAAGTCAGGAATAAAGCCTGGACCTAGAAATAAACCTTGTTTTTATGTACAACTCAAATGTTAGAGACAAGCTCATCCGGGGGAATAAATCCCTGAAGCAGATTTCGCAGGAGATTAATGCACCGATTCATGCTAAAACCCCGCTTTGGTGGGCTTTTGCCCTGTTAACCAGTTTAGGCATGGCCAGCTGGGGTATTTATTGCAAATATGTGACGATTTCCACCGGTATTGGAACCTGGGGGGTCAATAATACGATCGCATGGGGATGGGCCATCATCAACTTTGTTTGGTGGATTGGTATCGGGCATGCCGGGACCGCCTTTTCAATTTTCCTGTTGGTATTGAGGCAGAAATGGCGTACCTCTATTAACCGGGCAGCTGAAGCAATGACTGTATTTGCAGTTGGTTGTGCAGGACTCTTTCCCTTGCTGCATATGGGACGGCCCTGGTTGTTCTTTTTCATCTTCCCTTATCCAAACACCCGCGGCCCGCTTTGGGTGAATTTTAACTCACCACTGTTTTGGGATTTTGTGGCTATTACGGCCTATATTCTGATTTCGGCTAGTTTCTGGTACTTCGGAATGGTCCCCGATTTTGCGACAATCCGAGATTCCGCCAAATCGAAAATAAAGAAGGCTGTCTATGGTTTCTTTGCATTTGGATGGACCGGTTCAACGAAAGAGTGGTTGCGTTTCGAAGCACTTAGTTTTGTGCTAGGTGGTATTGCTGCAGTTCTGGTGGTTTCTGTTCACTCGATCGTGTCTACCGACTTTGCAGCAGGTGTAATTCC